>JAVBQW010000068.1:0-21302 GCA_031548665.1 Thermoguttaceae bacterium | reverse complement strand
TGACCGCGTAGAAGGCCCGTAGAGAGCGGTCGCGGTCGCGGTAAAGAAAAGCCCGTCAAGCGTCGCAAAGCGTCAGGCGGTCTCCTATGCGATTTGGAACGGTCGCCGGTTTCGGATGAGCGGGTCCCTACGGCGATTCTTTCAAAACCGACGCCCAACGAATGAGCCGCCGTTGTCACGACTCTTTAGTGAGTGCCGGGACGGCGATGATCTACACCAGAATCGGCGGCGATCACTTGGGAGTCTTCGGCGTGTCTTGGAACCATCGCTGTCTGCATTCGTCCCAAAGTTCCCGGCGACTACGTTCGGCGTCGCGATCGGCGACCGAGGCGAGCCATTCCATCCCTTCGGGAACCTTCGAATCGGGGCGTTCCTTTTTGAGTTTTTTCGGCGGTTTCATGGTCGTCGTCATCATTTACCCTTTCTTCCGTAAGGTTTGACCTGTTCGTAGACCGTCGTCCGAACGACGGAATTTTCCATGTAAATCGTATGTTCCCGGACTTCCGTTACCTTGAAGCTCCTTTTCTGCAAGGCTTCCTCGACAGCCTCCCGGTCGGTTGTCTCGATTTCATTGTCCTTTTCGTTGATGATGATGTACCAGTGCTTTTCCATCGTGTCGCCCTTTTCATTCGAATCTCGAAATTCGTTCTCCCGTCCCGGTATCGACAATCCCGAACGGCGGCTTGAGGGAATTTTGGAAAATTTCGAAAATAAAACCGAGGAATTTATTGACAAGATTAAAATCGAGGATTATATTCGATGCTGTCGTGAGTACTGAACTCAATTCAACCCCGGAGAAACCAATGAGCCCCAAGCGTGGGCAACCGCCCAAACCACCCGAAGAGGTGAAAGACATACAAAAAAGTGTTTCTTTCAACGAAAAACAGATTGCCGCCGTTGAAGCTGCAATTGAAGTCGAATCCCCGACAAAACGCTTTGGGGCGTATGTTCGGGATGTTGTGGTCGATCATGCCGAAAAGGTCATCAAGAAAAAATCGTAAAAATCATGGACACACAAAGCTACGCCGAATACGAACTGATCGACCCCGTGTCAAATAAGCGACACATGACAGAATCCCGTGACGAAGCGGTAGCTTATTTTGAAAAAGAATGGACTGTCATTGAACGCCAGGTCTCGGTCTGTAGGCCGTCTCTTTACACGGAAACAGAGTTGATCGTAAAATTGACTTGGAACAACAATCCCGAATTTGAAGGAGTTTAACAATGTCGAACAAAACCCTTGATCCGTCGACCTTGAAGAGGTTTCCGGAAGATAGCATTGTCACGAAGATCAACGATCAATTTGTTGAAAAACATGTGGCAATCCATAGAGCTAACTTGCAAAAAGCCGCCGACAAGCTGGGGATTCCGTTCAACGAAGAAAATCTTCCCGCAATCGCCCGTGAATTGCAGGCCATGAAAACAGCTCAAAACGCTGCAACGAGCAAGAAGTAGAAAAGGCGTTTCGGCACTGTCTGGAAAACTTACCGAAACGCCAAGCGTCAGAACCCGTAGGCCCAACTGCTTCCATTGTACAGCGTCGGGCATTGAATGCAAGACCAACGGGTGAACATTCATCACCGACGTAGAGGTTTACCATGCCCAAAACCAAGACTTGCATCTCGTATCGACGCCGGAAAGCGGCGTTGCCCCGTTCGTTCGGCTCGCTCGCTTACCTGAAGTGAAGCGGTCAAAAATCGGCGTCCGGACACGGGGAAAATAATTCCCCTCTCATTCTGTTGCAGAATCTTCGAATGACGCCTGAATTCAAGGCGTTTCTCTAACCGGACATCTTCCGGACCCGGCTCCTTTTCTCTCTTGAATTTCGTGGCTCCGGTGGTATCTTGCTCACCGTGGTTGACGTCCATTCCCGTACATTGACACGAAACAGGAGAAAATTCCATGCCTACGATCATTATTCCTCCCAAACCTTCCGTTCCGCCGATTCCGGATCGTCTGGCCGTCTCCGCGAAGGAAGCCGCCGCCATGCTCTCCGTCAACGAACGGACGCTCCGTAACTGGACGAACCAAGGGAAAGTTCAAGCCAGTCGGATAGGAGGACGCGTTCTTTATCCGCTCGATCATCTTCGGCGGCTCATCAACGGAACCGGCAATAACAGTTCCGCCGTTCAAGATTTATCATCTCTTAAAAGGTGAACAATAAAATGTTATTTAGTAGGCAACCAGCAGGATTATGTAGTATTTCGTGTTCGTGCCGTGATTTTAAGGTTCGGAGGCTTATTAGTTTTTAGTATGTGATCCTTTAAAAGGGGGTAGGGTAAGACCCCCTAAGACACACATAAGACACACACACACGCCGTAACTACACAACTAATAATACTAATATATATATTATACTATATTATTCGACGTAAGTCTTTGGTATCATTGACTTTAGGTATTTTTCTCACTCTTCGCATCTTACCCATTTTAACGTGATTGATAGTATTTTTTGCGTCGTCAAAAAGGCTTTGTTAGTTTTCGGTGGCAAAAGACGACAGGACAAAAGAACTTTGCCGCATCCTTCATAAGAGGCAAAATTCCGGAACCCCTCTAAAATCGCATAGAATTGCGCAGGAACCACGACTGGCGCATTTGTCATTCGATCACAAAACGGCCTGTATCAACGCTGTGAGGCCCTTTGCGTGAAGACAGAAACAAATTACGAACTGATACCCCAAAAACATGCAAAAAACACAAGCAGCCTTGTAATAATTCGAGATGTGTACGGATCGTCGATGAGTCGCGACGGCTTGACGCTTCCATCGTCTTGGTCAACCACAAAGACATCACTAAATTAGTCGAGATTTTCGGAGGCCCTTAAAAAAGAGAGGATTCAGGGCCGTCAATCTTGAGACGGCAAAGCGGACGTCTGCCGACCGCTCTTGACTTCGAACATGTAATTTCGGATACTGCGAGCACAGTGAAACTTGCAGTGTTCCAGAGGAAAGGAGATTGATTTATGGCAACACTAAGCAAGAAAAAGAATGGAACCTTCGAGATTCAGTTCCGCGACGGATGCGGCTACCGAAAAACGCTCTACTTGGGTCAACGATACACGGAGCGAACGGCGACCGAACTGAAGGGCGTCGTCGAGAAGCTGCTTGTCTGTCAGTCGAATTCGACCGACCTTGACCGCCGGTCAACGGTTTGGCTGGAAACGGCGTCAGTAGAGATCCGGGAGAAGCTGCCCGGCGTCGGATTGATCGTGGTTCCGCCGTCCCACACGCTGAAAGAGCTTTGGGATACGTTTCTGGCGTACAAAGCCAGACACGTCAAAGAGTCGACCATGACGCTTTACGGAGCGGTTCGGAGTCGATTCGACCTGTTTTTCGATAAGAGTGAACCGGTCGACGAATTGACGAAAGAACGAATGCAGGCTTGGAAAGACCACATGCTCGAAGAGATTGCGGAGGCTTCGGTCGCCAGCTATACCGTAGCACGGTAAGGCGGTTGCCTTCGGCCTCATCAACGCCGCCTTCCGTTGGTCGGCTCATCGTTGGACAGTATTTGACTTTACGAAAAAAATCGGAACGGCAAAATCTTTTCTCAAAATGTCAGTCGAATGCCGTTTCGCAGTATATATCAAGCAGGCAAAGACCGTCTTCACCGCTCCGATTTTCCCGGAATTGAAAACGGAATTGGAAGCCCTGTTTTTTGATCCGGCGTCCGAGGGAAAGGAATTCGTTATCAATCGGTATCGGAGCCCGAAACAAAATAAGCCGCAAACCCTTGGATTTACGGCTTATTGTGACTTCCTTTGACTCCGTGTGACACGCTCGAAAACGTGTCCGAGTTACCCGGCAGGGATTCGAACCCCGACAAAGGGAACCAAAATCCCTTGTGCTACCGTTACACTACCAGGTATCGCAATACGACGATCTCATCGTCATTCCCTTATTCTATCCTCTTGCTTTCTTTCTTCAAGGGGCGCCCCGTACACAGACCGGCGGCGACGCCACAATTCCGGTGTTCTCTGCCACAAATCTGGACAAACTCCCAAGAAAACGCTATTTTGGGGCGATCGTCGAACCACTCGAATCCATTGTACTGAGCAAGTTGTGAAACATCAAACATTGAACGAGGCCGAAGACTGGAGGCCGGAGACTGGAGTTCTCGGTTTCCAGCTGTTCCCTCCGGTCTCCAGCCTACCACTACAGCGCAAAGAGTTTTTCATTTCGGAGAACACGAAAATCACAAAAAGACGAAAAACACGAACAATTCGACGAGGAAAAATATTGGTTCCATTGCATGAAAAAAGTTCGTTTTCAATTTTTCGTGTCGTTCGTCTTTTCGTGTGTTTCGTGTTTCCCGTCGGTGAGAGTCCATTGCGCAGTCGTACTACTACAACACCAAAGCATATTTTATCAATATTTTGCCACGGAAGACACGGAAAAATCACGGAGAAATTCTAGCATCATCTCCTTCCGTGTTCCTTCCGTGTCTTCCGTGGCTAAGGCAGCGCGCGAAAACAACTTACTTAATTGTACAAGATTAATTGCCGCTTCAACCCCCGAATTCCGGCGGAGTACCGCCTCCATTCGGGGCTCGTTGGGTCGTTGTCCTGTGCACGTTCTCGGCGTTGTTTGTGAATGCAACCTTGATTCTGCTGCAAGACTGGAGGCTGGAGACCGGAGGGAACGGTTGGAAACTGGGAACTCCAGTCTCCGGCCTACAGTCTCCAGCCTTGTTCAGTGTTCGATGCCTTGCAACTTGCACAGTACAAGTAGTTTATTTTCGCGCGCCGCCTAAAAGCAATTTTTGGCTTGGCAGGGTACTACAGTCTTGCCGCCGAACAACTCAAACATTCCCGGAAAACTTCCTCAAACGAAACCATGGACGATCCTCACGAATATTTTATGCGGCACGCCCTGATCGAGGCCCAAGCTGCGGCAGAAGAAAACGAAGTTCCCGTCGGCGCCGTCGTCGTTCATCAAGGCCGAATCATCGCGTCGGCTCATAATCAGCGCGAGCAACTGCATGATCCGACGGCCCACGCTGAAATGATCGCCATCACACAGGCTGCCGAATCGCTCGGATCCTGGCGACTCGACGATTGCACTCTCTATGTTACGCTGGAACCCTGTCCGATGTGCGCCGGAGCAATTCTCCAAGCCCGGATTCCAAACGTCGTCTACGGAGCAACCGATCCCAAAGCGGGCGCCGCCGCGTCGCTCTTCTCATTGTTGAACGACGAACGCCTGAATCATCGTTGTTCATCAATCGAGTCCGGTATCCTCGCGGAGCCTTGCGGCTCTGTCCTGAGCGAGTTCTTTCGTCGACAACGGGCCTTGGGGAAAAAATAAGGGCTGTTCCTGTGTGATTCTTTCCGATATAATTACCGAAATGAAAGTTTAGGGTTCCTCGAAAAATCCGTCCCAAGGTCGCCGGGAGCCGGGACCACAGGTCCCGGTTCGTTTTCGAAATTTTTTCGAGGTTCCCTTTATCAATTTTTTCTATGAAGAAAATTCAATGCCCCGCCTGCGGTGACGTTTTTGCCGTGGAACAACAGTTTTGTCCGATTTGCGGAAAACCGTCGCCGGAACCTTTCGAGCCTCCGACCATCAACCAAAAAGAATTTGGCGGCGAATGCGCTGCTTGCGGCGCACGCATCGCCATGGAGCGACCGCTCTGTCCGATTTGCGGAGGAAAGAATAAAAACGCCGAAGTACCGGTTAAATCAATACGATGAACACGTTGGCCGTCTATCCGGGGTCGTTCGATCCCTTTACGTTGGGACACCTCGACATCGTGCAGCGGGCGAGTCGGATTTTCGACCGCTTGGTCATCGGTGTCGGGATCAATCTCGATAAACAGCCTTGGTTCTCAGCCGAGGAGCGAGTCGACTTGATTCGACGCTCGACGGCTCATCTCGCCAACACCGAGGTTCGAACCTATCAAGGGCTGACGGTGAAATTCGTCAGCCAGTGCGACGCCCGGATCATGATTCGCGGCGTCAGGCCGATCACGGACATTCCGGCCGAGTTGACCATGATGATGGCGAACCGCCGTCTGGCGCCGGACATCGAAACGCTGATCATGATCGCCGACGGCGAACTGGCGCACGTTTCCAGTTCGCTGATCAAGGAAATCGCGTCCGTTGCCGACGAGAAAACCTACGCCAACTTCCTGCCGACCCCGATCGTCGACGCCGTGCTGCGAAAAATCCGCGAAAAAAACGGTTAGCCGCGTCGTCCGCGACGCGCTGAATCGCGAGAAACGATTGCCATGGACAACCTGGGTTACGCCCCCACGAAATCGTTTTGGAAATCCCGGACGTTTTTCGTCCTGCTGACGTTCTGTACCGTGATTCTCCTGTGGTCGGCGTGGTTCTTCCTGTTGCGGACGCCGCCTTCCGAAACGGAGCCGTACGCTTTCTGCCGACGGCGACCGACGACAAAGAACTGTCCCGAATGTTGGGACGGAAAACGGAAAACGTAGAAAACGACAACGATTTGCGAGAAGAGTAGTTTTCGCGTAAAACAACCGTCATCCCCGCGAAGGCGGGGACCTAGAGAGTAATTTTCAATGCGCTCTTGCACACGCTATTCTCGGTGTTTCGATTCCGATAATTACGGATGCAAACGTTCAATAAAATCTTTCGTCTAGGTCCCCGCCTACGCGGGGATGACGGAAAATTTCCCTTTCACACAATCATTTTCCCTTCCCATGAAACGCATCCTTTCCGTGTTGCTCGGTCTGGCGTTGGTCTTGACGATTTCGTACAGAGCGGCGGGACAGGAAACGGCTCCTCAGGAAAAAGTACCCGATGCCGTCAAGAAGGAGCAACTCGCCGTCGAGCGATTTTTGACGCTGCTCAAAAAGACGCCGCGGCAGGGAACTTCGCTTGATCGGGTTTACGGCTTTTACGTCGATTCCGGACAGCTCGACGATTTCGTAACGTCCTGCCGGGAAGCAACCGAAAAGTCGCCGGACGACGCCAAGGCGTTCCTCCTGCTCGGACTCGTTCTCGCCCGACGCGGCGACGACGCTGGAGCGATCGCCGCCCTGAAAAAAGCCGAAGAACTCGATCCGGCCGATCCGATGGCGTCCTTTTATCTCGGGCAGGTTCTCGTTCCTGCCGGGCAACTCAAAGAAGCCGGTGAAGCCCTCGAACGTTCCCTGAAACGAAAACCCGGTCGGACCGATTTGTTCGGCGTTCTCCAGCTTCTTGGCCGGGTTTACGAACGGTTCGGCGACAAGGCAAAATCGAACGGAATCTGGAAAACCCTCGAAGAAAATTTTCCCGACGATCTCGACATCCAAAGCCGGATCGCGGAAACCCTCGAAGAGGAAAACCGACTCGACGAAGCACTGGTCCGTTACGAAAAACTCGCCGAACGCTCCAAGAAGGATAATTACGCCCGGGTCCGCTTCACGCTTTCCGCTTCCGACATCCTGATCCGGCTCGGTCGCAAAAAGGAAGCGATCGACCGGTTTGAAAAACTTCTCACGGAACTTTCCGGCGACAGTTGGCTCGCCGATTCCATCCGGGACCGCGTCGAACGGGTTTTCGTCAGGCAGGCCGACTACGCCGGACTCGTCGATTATTACCGCAAACGCCTCGTCGACAAACCGAACGATCTCGAAACGATCCGCCGTCTCGCCGTCGCTTTGGTCCGGCTGTCCCGACTTGCCGAAGCAAGGGAGCTTCTCGTAAAAACGCTCGAAAAGGCTCCGAACGACGTCAAATTGCGTCTCGCCCTGATCGATATTCTCGTCCACGACAAGGATTTTGACGAAGCCGGCAAGCAATACGAAATTCTGGACAAAAACGAGCCGAACCATCCCGACCACCTGACGCAATGGGGCCTCGCGGTTCTTGAAAACAAAAAAATCGACGAGGAAACCCGAAAAGCGAACGCCGCCGCAATCTGGAAACGCCTCGTCGCCGCAAGGGAAAAAGATCCCGCGATGATCGTGATGGTCGCCGATCTTCTCGCCAACGCCAAGATCGACGACGAAGCCGAGAATCTTTATCTCAAGGCGGTTGAACTCGTTCCGAACGATCCGAGTTATCGGGAATTCCTCGGATATTTTTATCATCGGCGGCAGGAAAAAGACAAGGCAATCGCCGTTCTCAAACAGACGGCCGAAGGGGACCGCCGCTCCGCCGACTCGCTGTCGCAACTCGCCAACATTTTCCGGGGACTCGGTTACGCCGAGGAATCCCGCGACGCTTTGAAGCAAGCCGTCGAACTCGCTCCGAATGATTTCAACCTGAAAATTCGTTACGGCGAGATGCTTGTCGAACGGAAACAACTCGACGACGCCAAGAGGCAACTCGCCGACGCCGAAAAACTCGTCCGCTCCGACGACGAACGGGAATCTTTTGGTCAGCAGGAAATCAACGTCTATGAAGCAAGCGGGGAACTTGAACAGATTGCCGACAGCCTTGAAGCAAAAGCCGCGACGCCGCTCGATTTCTGGAAATTGGCGATACTTCGTCGAGCGCTCGGCGAATCGTCGTCAGCGGGAACCGCAATAGAGAAGGCTCTAGTAGAAAAACCGGAATCGTTGCTCGTCCTGCGAACGGCGGCGGATCTTTACGGACGGAATTACGATTACGAAAAGGCGGCCGCGATCTACGAGAAGTTGGCGTCCGTCGACGCCGCCCATCGGGTCGACTATTTGAAACGGTTGGCGACGACGCAGAACGATCTCGGCCTGACCGACAAGGCTCTCGAAACGGCCCGGCTCGTCATGGCGGTCGGCGCCGGGAACGCGGCGAACAGCAAATTCTACGCCGACATGCTCCTCAACGTCGGCAAGCGCGACGACGGAATTGAAGCCTTGCGCCGCGCCGTGCGGCTTGATCCGACCGACAAGTCGCTGCTCGGAGCGTTGGCCGAAACGCTCGCTTCGGGAAACGATTTCGACGAGGCGATCGAACTCTATTGGAGAATTTTCGAACGGACCGAAGACCTGCAAGGCAAGATGGCGGTCGTCGCCAAGATGTCGCAACATTATCAATCGGCCCGGCGTTTCGACCAACTCGTCGAACGGCTCCGACAACGCTCAAAAGACACCGCGAGTCGTCGGGAATCGGCGTATTGTCTCGCGCAGGCTTTCGCTTCGGTGCAGGATTTCGTCGGCGCACGAAAATCCCTCGAAAGTCTCTTGACGGACCTCGACGGCGAAAAGACCAGCGACACGTTTTTGCTTTCGCAGCTTTCGAAAATCGCGGAGGATCAAAAGGATCTCGGTTCCGCCGTCCGATACCAGGAAATGCTCTGCGACCTGACCGACGACGCCAAGGACCGCGACCGACTCCTGTTTTTGTATTACGAGAACAATCAAAAGGAGAAATCGCAAGATCTCTATGTCCGTAACGTGATGGAAAAAACGGAACTCGCCGACCAACTCGATTCCCTCGATACCCTGCTTGCCCGAGAAGATTACGCGACGGCCCGGACCGTGCTTGATCGGCTCGACGCAAAAAATCCCGGCAATTGGGAAATTTTGTACCGAAATATGCTCCATTCTCTTTGGACAAAGGAAAAGGCGAAGACCGATCAACTCGCGGAAACGTTGCGAAGTCTGTCGCTGAATGAGGAAAAACTTTCCGCCGCGAAACAACGGGACAAGGATAAGGCCGACGCGTCGCCCACAAGGCCGACCCGCCGAACTTCCATGACGTCGATTTACGGTTCCGGATATTCCCCCTGGCAGTTTCCGCAAACGAACCAGAACGCCTACGCTCTTTCCCTGGCCATGGCGACAAGGCTTGCGAGTTCCACTGGAAACGAGACCGAGGAAGCAAGTTGGACTCGAAAGAACACCGAAATTCTCCAGACGATATTCCGTGACAAACTCGAATTGGAACAGTATTACTATCAGCGCGGCAACGTGGGGACCGCGCTGCCGCCGAAACCGTTGTTCAAACCGGAAAACGTCGGCGACGCGAAATTCGCCGCCTTGGCCCTTCTCGGAACGGAAAATATCGACGAACTCAAAAAGGAAACAGACGACCGGCTCCGATTGCGTCTCGACATGTTCCTCAAGTCGACGGCGCAGACCGTCCAGAAAAAGAAGGCCGATGAAGCGACCGGGCTCTTGACGGATACCGAAGTCGACCAATCCAAGCGACGTCTCGGACAATCCGGCAAGGACGCCTGGCAGGGAACGTTGTTTGATCTTTATCTTGCCGACGTCATCAGACCGTACACGCTCAAGGAAGTCGACGAAAAGGGGATCGATAGAGTTTACGGACTCAAGCAATACGCCCAACTCGGCGTCGACGCGGCACAAATCGACACGATGCGCAAACAATTCGAAGAACAGGTCGAAACAATGCGCAAAGCGGAAACCGCCGCGAAAAACGATACGACGCCGATCGACAAAAAAATCGCTTGGATTCTCGACTACATCGAGAAAAAAATCATGACGTCGGAAGGCGGCAACGACACAGGGTTTTTGATTCAATATCCCCTGTTCGTCCAATTTCTCAAGGAGAAAGGCCGCGACGCCGACGTTGCCCGACTCGAAGCCGTCATCGAGAAGGCGGGAAAGGAGCGTCCCGGCGTTTTTCTCACGTTGGCTCAATATTCGCCTCAACGGGGAGCGAACCGTCGCGTGTATTTTTACGTGGTCCAAAACGATGAGGAGGAAGACGACAACGTGCCGTCGGAGAAACGGTTCGGCGAAATGAAAAAATGGTTGCTCAAGGCGAAAGACGGATTCCTACGACAAAAAGGCAAACCGGCGGCGGCGTCCGGCTTGTCGATGTTCGGCGTATTCAATTCGCTCGCCCCGGAAACCGTCGGGTATCTGATCAATACCGATATCCAGGCTGATCGGGCGTTGTTGCTCAAAAACCTCGAACCGGACGCGAAGAAAATCCTGAACGAGGGACAGTCCGGACCTCGCCGTGTAACGAGAATCGTCGGCGGCGTACAGGTTTTCAGTTCGTCCGGTAGCGTTCCGGAATATTCCGGCAAAACGATCACGCTCTCCGACGCCGAATGGAACGCGATGCTCGAATTCGAGAAACGGATTTATCGCGACATCGACCTGTTTTTCGACGTCTGCCGCGATTTGAACAAGCTCCGGCCGCCGAAACGGCCCACGGTTCGCCGTGCCGCCGCGGCGACGCCGTCGATTATGAGCAACGCCGAGTATCTTTTCAGCGGGAATCAACAGCTCGATTCCAACGTGTTGATGCAGTATTTCAACGTTCAGGGGAAAAGTCCGTTCTTCGACGCCGGCGTCGGCGAGGCGGTCATCCAACAGTTGACGCAACTCGACCGATTGACGAAAATCGATCCCAACCGAAAGGACAAAGCCGATTTTCGAAACAGGTTCGATGAATTCCTGGACGAGAAGTCGAAATCGGAAGACGAATTCGTCCGAACGATGATCGGCGATTACAAGGCGAATCGGGCGCTTTCCGAAGTCCTGCAATCCGGCGACATGAAAAAAATTCAAGCGATGGTCGCCGAAGAAGTCGACGCCGCCCGGAAGGCAGGAAAAAATCCGCCGGAAAATTTTGAAATTCTTCTCGCCGTGTTCGATTGCCGGGACGGCGGGTACGAAAAAGCCTTGCAAGCTCTCGACGCTCTCCAAACGAGCTCGGCAGCCGACATCAAGACGAAGGAACTCCTGATTCTCACGCTGTTCCAGCGGCAGATGGGAGCCAAGGATTCGAAGACGGTCAAGGAACGGGCCGGCAAGGCGGCCGACACGTTGCTCGCCCTGCAACTCAGCGACCGCGAGTTGCAGAAACTGCAACAAGTCCTCATGCTTCTCGGTCGGAAGGACGACGCCAAGGCGATCCGGGAACGACTGCTCGCGACGGCGACCGAACTCTATCTGCAATACCAGCTTCTCAACGACCTGCAAAACGACGAGAGCAGCGCGAAGAACGATCAAGTGATTGCGTTTGCGTTGCGCGTTCTCCGCAGTCCGGCGGTTTCCGCCCAGGCTTCGGGACGGCAGGACGGCAACATCGCGGAACACGTCCGGCGCAACGCCCTCGACATTCTGAAAAAAGCTCAAAAGCTGGACGAAATTCTCGGGCAGCTCGAAGCGCAATACGAAAGTTCGCCGGACTCCATCGACTTGATGTATCAGCTCACCGAGGTTTATCATCGGGCCGGTCGGAAAGACGATTGCCGGAAAATCATCGACAAGTTGGCGAAAACGATTCCCGACGACGCGGACAAACAGTCGGCGTTCGGCAACCTGCTCAGCCAGGTCGGCATGGAGAAGGAAGCCGTCGAGTGGAACGCGAAAGCTCTTGCCGCGAAACCGGAACTCCTTTTCAATCGATTTTGGGAACACGAGAATAAATACCGGCAGGCGAAGAAAACCGGCGAACTCATCGAGATCCTCAAAAAGATGAAGCCGGAGATCATGCAACGGAATTATTACCAGGTCGCCGACCGGATTCCGCAGTGGATGCGGGAAAACGACACGAAAACCGCCGCAAAGGAATTGCTCGATAAGCTTTGGAATCTCGAAGGGATCTCCGGAACGCAACGGCAACAGTTCCGGATGAATATGGTCCGGAATATGCATGATTCGAAAACTCCCGAGCTTTATCCTTATCTCCACGAAGCGATTTTCGCGTCGGCGTCGCCGCCGAAGAAAGACGAACCGAGTTCGAATCTTTCCGGCATGGTCCAGTATGCCGACGGTTCCAACCCGTTTTCCGTCCAGAGTTGGAGCAGCGACAAATTCTACTTCGCCGCCGACACGCTGATCGGCTTGGCCGAAGCCGCGAAGAAACTCGACGAACTCGAAAAGGAAGTCAAGGAAAACGTCGCAAGCTACAAACCGAACGAAAAGGAAAAATCGTTGCCGGAATGGTTCGTCTTTGGAAAACTTCTCGAAGCGTTCATCGAGTTACGGAAAAAGAATCCCGACACGGCTTTGGCGATCGTCAAGGAACTCCGTGCCGACGAATCGGCCGAAAAGACGCTGGCGTCCTGCGGAACCGTGCTCGGACAGGAATTGGGAAAAATCGAGAATCCGGAAGCCGTGAAACTCGCCATCGAATTCTACGAAAAGACGATCGCCGGCGACCGGCAATCGGGGCCCGGCGAAGAATACATCATGCCGCGACTTCTGCTGCTCTACCTGAAATCCGAGGATCCCGAAAAGGGACGTCAACGGGCAATCGAGTCGCTGGTCGCGAATTTCAGTCGGATCAAAATGATGGGCGACCAGGATTACGTCCAGATCGGCAACCGGCATTACAGCAAGCATTCCTCGCTCGAATCGACATGGAAGCTGATCGAAGCCCTTTCGAACAACAGCGATTTCGCGATGGATACGCTCCTCGTCTACCGCGAACACTGCGACGGACAAGCCTGGTTCGCCGACATGCTCAAAGGGCGGAATTTCGAGTATTATTCGCAACAGCTTCAGACCCGGATCGACGGGTTGCTCGACAAAATCGACGTCGATTCCTTCGTCAAGAACATCGACAAGCTGCTTCCCGTCAAGCGGTCCGAGGAAAACTCGCCGGTCGGCATCGAACTCGGCGTCTTCTGCCGGGCCGTGCTGCCGTCCGTCCGGGACGGTGCGACGAGCAACGAAACGCTCGTTTGCTCCCTGTTGCAAGGAGCCCTCGAAAAAATCAAAACGGAAAATCCGGCGAAATACGTCGAACTGAAAAAGAAGGTCGCCGATCTTCTCGAAAAAAATCCCGATGCGCCCGGCGTGTTGATCGCCGACGCCTTTTTCAAATTCTTGGACGAAAACGTCGACGCCAAGCGGGACGCCGTGATTCGTTGCGCGAATTGGGTAAAAAAATCCCTCGACGACGACAAAGGCAAGGACAAAATATTTCCGGAACAGATTTTGCTTGGCTGCTGGATCGTCGCCCGGGACGGATTCTCTCAAAAACTCCCGGACCTCAACGGACCGCTGAGCGAATTGACTCGATTTTCCTGTCGACTCATCGACCAGCGTTCGGCCTTGGAGAAATCGCGACAAAATCGTTCAAGATCGTCGCGCGTCGTCAATCCGTCGGAATCGTTGCAAGCCGATATTCGATCGTTTGCTCCGAAAGACATCGCGGACGAAAATCTGAAAGTCGTCGAGACCGTTTCGATAAAAAGCGCCCTGCTCCGCGACCACGGACGGGTCGTCGAGGATCTGAAATACCGGTTTTACGCAATCCGGGACAAATTCGTCGCTTCCGTGACATCCGGCAACCACGAGGGCGTTCTCGACGTCTTCAAAATTTATTACGTCGACAACAAGCAGTCGCCGAATTATGAACAAGCGTATCTCACGCTCTTTATCTTCGACGCCGTGATCGACGCCCTACCGAAGAACACGGCATCCTATGAACGGCTACGTGATATCGTGTTGCCGCTCAAGGTCAAGTACAATCATCTTTTTTCGTACAACGACCTCGGGGGTCGCAACGGGACGTTCCGAACACCGATCATTCCGCTGGCCGATTTTGCGATTGCCGCAGGGAAGCTTGACGACCTGAAAGCGCGAATCGCCAAGCTGCGAAAAGAATCCGATTCGAAGAACTCGAAACAGTTCGACGTCGTCGAACGAATCGTCGCCCTGAAAACGAAGGATTGGGAAAAGTTCAAAACGATCAAGGTCGACGATCCCATGCTCGCGCTGGTTTCCGTGTCGCCGATCTTGAACGATCCCGAAGCGGCGAAACAAATTGCCGAAAAAATCGCGTTGGACGAAATTCTCGACACCGTGTTGCCGAAACATGCCGACCAGCCGAAATTTTCTCGCTTCGCCCATCACGTCATCGAACAGCGAATTTTGCCGGTTCTCGATTCCGGCGACCTGGCCCGGGCCGTTCGCTGGGCGACGATCTATCGGAAGATCACGGAGTCGCAAAAAGTTCCGAACGGTTTTCGTTTTATGTTGGACGAAAAGCTTGAGAAAGCCGCGTTGGTTTCGGACGATCTCGACGCCGCCGTCGCCGTGTTGAAATATTTTTCGGACGAAATCCATGATTCGTTCCGATACCGAAATCTCGACGCGCTCGTCAAGCGGCTTGAAGAGAACAAAGCGTCGTTCGGCAATCTCGACGTTTCGAAAATCCAGCGCAAACCGTTGACCGAAAAGAACGCCGCCGCCGGAAAACCGACCGTCGAAAAAGCTCCGGGACTTGCCGCCCTGCCGACTGGAACAATCGTTTACGAAAACGATTTCGAAACCGAAGTCGGTAACAATTGGTCCGTCGACCGCCGCGACATCACGCCGGTCGGAAAACGAACCTATCTCGGCGAGTTCTTCAACAACGACGTCGAATTCAACCTCGACGGTTTGCCGGAACACAAATTCCTGCGGGTCCGATTCGATCTCTTCGCGCTGCAGGGACTCGACGGCCTCGTCGGCGTAACCAGCAGCTTCGGCGAAGACGTCTGGACGTTGACGGAGGGCGAAAACCGGCGGCTCATCGCGACGACGCTTTCGAATTTCAATCGCGATCCCAACGCTCAGAAACAGAGTTATCCCGAGGATTTTCCGCTCGAATTCGGTCGGAAACCCGATTGGAACGCCGAATTCGAGAACGACGATCTCTGGGGCGACCAATTACGTCCCGGATATTCCTGGGGCCGCACCGGGGCCGTCGAGGAAAACAATTTCGGGATCGAAAAGAACGCCGTCTACGCCGTCGACCTGGTTTTTTCGCACGACAAGGCGAAACTCGTCCTGAAGTTCACGACCCGATTCAAGGACGGTCCCTACGAGATCGGCAAGCTGCGGCTCTGTGAAGGCGAATGCTGGGGGCTCGATAATTTCCGTGTCGAAACTCTCGACGGACCGTTGACGCTCTCGGACGCCGAGTTCGAAGCCTGTTGGAAGGCCCTGCTTGCCGACGAACCGATCGCCGCGAACGCCGCCCGGTCCCGTCTGGCGGCCGCCGGAGACGCCGCCGTTGCGTTCTTCGAAAAGAAGACGACCGAAAAGACGAAAGAATTCGCCAACCAAACAAATCTTCCCGGTTTCCGCATCTTTCGCGTCCTCGACCTGATCGATTCTGCGGCGTCCAGGGAGTTGAAAAGAAAAGTTTTCGATTCCGATCGTCCTTCCTCTCATTAGAAAGTTTCATACCCAAAACGGTGAGATGAGAGGGTGAAAGGGTGAAAGAGAAAATACAAGTCGTGATATGATCATCGCTTGCGTCTCCTTCACTCTCTCACTCTTTCACTCTCTCACCCTTCCGTTTAGGCCGAGTATTTTCTGGCGACAGCCTGAGGCTCCCGGTTTTCGGCAAGTATCCCATTTTTCGCGATTTTCTGGTATATTCTTTCTTGAGTGTAGATCGGTATTCCGTTTTTCATCCTTTTTGTGAGGACTTTTTATGAAACATCAATCGTCTCGTCGTGATTTTTTGAAAGTTGCCGCCGTGACCGGCGCCGGATACTGGGCCTTGGCCGGACAAACTCCGAAAGTCAGTGCTTCGCCGAACGAACGTCTCGCGTTCGCCGGAATCGGTATCGGTGGAAAAGGGGACAGTGATATCGCCAACGCGGCACGGTTCGCCGACGTCGTCGCCGTCTGCGACGTCGACAAAGGACGCCTCGAAGGCGCCTTGAAAAAATATCCGAAAGCGAAGGGATACACCGACTTTCGAAAACTTTTCGAAGAACAAGAAAAAAGTATCGACGCCGCAACGATCAGCACGGCGGACCACATGCACGCCCCCGCCGGTCTCATGGCGATGCGGATGAAGAAGCACGTTTACGTCCAGAAACCGCTGGCACGAACGATGTATGAATGCCGACTCATGGCGAAGGTCGCCAAGGAAACCGGTGTCTGCACCCAGATGGGCAACCAGGGAAGCGCCTCCGACGGACTCCGACGCGACGCCGCCGAAATGAAGGCCGGAGTTTACGGCGATATCAAGGAAATCCATGTCTGGACCAACCGACCGATTTGGCCGCAGGGCCCCGAAACGATTCGGACCATGAAAGCGTATGAAGAAAAAATCCGAAAGGAAAAGCCCGACGAAGCGGACGCGCTGATCGCCAAAATGAAGGAAAAGGCGGCAAACCAGCTCAAAAACGTCGAGTGGGACCTCTGGATCGGCGTCGCGAAAAATCGGGAATTTTTCCCGGGGGAAACGCGGAGCATTTACCATCCGTTCGGTTGGCGGGGGTGGTGGGACTTCGGAACCGGTGCGCTCGGCGACATTGCGTGTCATGCGCTCAACAAATTCATGAAGGCGCTCGACCTGAGCGCTCCGACGTCGGTTGTCGCTCGGACGAGCGGACACGATTTTGACGTTTTTCCGCAATCTTCCGAAATCGTGTTCGAATATCCCGACACGCCGACCCGAAAGGGATTCAAGTTCGTCTGGTACGACGGTGGATGGTCTCCCAACAGGGACTGGCTCAACGAACAAGGATTCAAATATCCCGAGAAAATGCCGGAGGGAGGCGAAATCATTATCGGAACCGAAGGAGCCAGGGGACACGGACGCTCCGAACGAAAGCAAGGCGTCACGGTGCCCGAACCGCGATTTGCGCCGAAATTTCCCGGACCGGACGGCAATCCGGCGGAAAAACAGGACGAGGATCCACGCAACATGTTCGAACTGATCACCGCGATCAAGGAGAACAAGCCGGAACTCTGTTTCTCGAACTTCCCGAACCAGGCCGGACCGCTGACCGAAGCGATGCTGCTCGGCAACCTCGCCGTCTGGACCGCCGCGAAGGCGAACGAATGGGGCGAAAAAGTGATGTGGGACTCGAACAATATGAAGATCACGAACCTCGCCGACCTCAAAACGCCCGGCGTCGCCGATCTGATCAAACCGATCTATCCGCAAGGATATACGCTGGATTAATAACGAGTGTAGAGTGATCAGTGTAGAGTGTAGAGTTAGCGTACACCACTCTACACTCTACACTCTACACTCTACACTCTACATTCTACACTCTACACTCTACACTGTTATGGAATGAGCAATCTGGACGTTCACATTTCGAGCGTGATGCCGGTTCGGCTCGTGGGGACCGTGGTGCAGACGCACGGCATGACAATCGCGGCGGCAGACTATCCGGCGCCGGTCGGTTCCGTTGCGGAAATCGATCGCGGCGGCGGCGAACCGTTGGTCGCCGAGGTGATCGGATTCAAAAACGCCCTGACGATCCTTTATCCGTACAGCGACATCACGGGCGTCCGTCGCGGCAACAAGATCCGGTTGACGAAAACGCTGCCGTGGTTGCGTGTCGGCGACAATCTGTTGGGAAGAATCCTCAGCGCCGAAGGCAAACCGGTCGACGGTAAACCGTCGCCGATTCTCGAAGATCGGATCCTGTTCGATAACGATCCGCCGCCGGCAAGCAGCCGGCCGCGCATCAATTCGATTCTTTCGACCGGCGTCCGCGCGATCGACGGCATGTTTACGTGCGGAAACGGACAGCGGCTCGGAATCTTCGCCGGTTCCGGCGTCGGCAAAAGCGTGACGCTCGGAATGATCGCCCGGTACACGGATGCCGACGTGATCGTCATCGGCCTGATCGGCGAACGCGGTCGGGAACTCAACGACTTCATCGAACGGGATCTCGGCGACGGTATCAAGAAGAGCGTCGTCGTCGTCGCGACGTCGAACGAACCGGCCCTGATGCGGGTCCGAGCTCCCCAAACCGCGATGGCGATCGCCGAATATTTTCGTGACAAAGGCAAAAACGTCCTCGTCATGATGGATTCACTGACCCGGTTCGCGATGGCGCAACGGGAAATCGGACTCGCCGCCGGAGAACCACCGACGACGAAAGGCTATCCGCCGTCCGTGTTCGCGATGTTACCGAAATTGGTTGAACGCGCGGGCCGCTCCGCCAAGGGGAGCATCACGGCCTTCTTCACCGTATTGGTCGAAGGCGACGACCACAACGACCCGATCGGCGACACCGTTCGGGGACTCCTCGACGGACATATTTGGTTGTCACGAAAACTCAGTACGCGGGGACACTATCCGGCGATCGACTCGATCGAGAGCATCAGCCGGTTGATGCCGGATATCTGCGATCCCGAGCATCTCAAAGCGGCCCGGGCAATGCGGCGGCTGCTCGGTACGTATATCGACAACGAGGACCTGATTTCCATCGGAGCGTATCGGTCCGGCAGTAATCCGGAGATCGACCACGCCATCAAGATGAAACCGCTGATCGATCAATATCTGCAACAGTCCGTGGACGACCACGCCAAGCTGCCGGAAACCGTTCAACGGATCAAAGACCTGATGTTGGGGAGTCCGACCCCACAACAAGCTGCCGCTCCTCCAGCGAATACCGGCCCCAAACATTAGACCCTTGCCGGAAAGATTCATGCCGAAAACGGAAGGGGAGAGGGTGAGAGAGTGAGAGGGTGATACAAGGGGAGCGTTTGCCGATTGGGGGCAGAAAGGAAAGAAGAAAAGTCGAGAGTGTCGCGTAAAAGTTTGTATTTAACCGATTTCGCCCCGGAGGGGCATTGCATCACAGCCCAGGGCAGAGCCGAAGGCGTCGCCCTGGGTTGGCGAGCGCCCCAAAAATGTTCGCCCTGAAAGGGCAGTGCAATCCCGCCTTTGCACTGCCTTTAGGCTTTCGCTCAAAAAAAACATACCCGAAGTTTTATTCTGTTCGGAACACCAACCATCCGGGGGCTACGGCGGAGTACCGCCTACACCCCCGGCTCTTGGGTGTGGAACTTTCGAGCGGAAGCCTTATCGGCGGTATTTTGCTCCATTGACATTGAAAACGGGAGCGAATTTCTTGTTTTTGCCGCTCCTGCCCCCAAGTTACGCGGAGTACCGCTCCACTTGGGGCTCTTTTCAGTCGAAAACGAAAAAGGTGTTTTCCAACCGTTTTCAGTATACCGTTATCGAAGCAATCCCTGTGAATCCTGGCGTCTTGATTCTTGCCGGACAACCACTAGAATAGGGCCATGCAACATCGCGTTCTCGTTCCGGTGACGAATCCGCTCGGCGGTATTCGAACCTATATGCTGTATAACATGAAGCATCTTCACGATGCCGGGTTCCGTTTTACCTTTCTTTCGGAGCGGGGAACGGCGTTCGATCTGTTCAAAAAGGACGTCGAACCGTGGGACGGAACCGATTTCATCGAGTCGCCGAGCGGCGGCGGAGCCTTGGCGGTCATTCGGACTCTTCGCAACGCCTTGAAGCAGCACCGCTTTTCGTTGATCCATTCGCAAGGCTTGTATGCCGGAACGGTCGCATCGGCAGCGAATTACTTTCGGCGAATCCCTCATTTGATCACGCTTCACGATGTGATCATTCCGATGAACGACGTTCCGGGACGCTTCAAAAGCCTGAAAAAAGCGATTGCCGCTTTCGTGACACGCCGTGCGACCGTGATCATTCCGGTTTCAAAAGATTGCGAGATGAACCATCGCTCGGTGTTTCCGTCGTGGAATCGAGGTCCGGTCCGCATCCAAACCATCTTGAACGGAATCGACATTGATCGAATTTTACGTTCCAAGGCGGCGTTCGAGTCGACTCCCGATGCGGCGACCCTTCGGAACGAAACGGGGATCGAACCCGGTGTCGTCGTCGGCGGCTTTTTCGGCCGCTTCATGCCACAAAAAGGGTTCGAATACCTGATCGAAGCGTTGGCCCTGCTCGACAAGAAAGGTTACGGCGACCGCTTTCGACTTGTTGCGACAGCCGATCTGCACGGTTTCCAACAGGAATATATCAACGCCGTTCAACAACGTGCCGAAGTCGCCCGGATGGTTCGGTTCGTGCCGGCCGTTGGAGACATCACGCCGCTGCTCTGCCAGGTTGACGCCCTCGTGATGCCGTCGCTTTGGGAGGCCTGCTGCCTGCTGCCGATGGAGGCGATGGTCCTCGGCGTTCCGGTGATCGGTTCCGACTGTATCGGTCTGCGGGAAGTGATTGCAAACACGCCGTCGTTCGCTCCAAAGCACGCCGACGCCGAGGCTCTGGCCGAAGCGTTGATTTCCTTCATCGACCGCCCGGACGCGGAACCGGCGCAACGGTTCGCCGACACCGCCAAAGACCGCTTCGATGTCCGTCACGCCGTCGACGCTCTCCTGGAATTATATCGGACGAACGTTGAATAGACGGCGAAACGGTATGCAGCCGACTTTTTGTAAAAAGATTTTTTCCGTTTCACGGTTTTTCGGAAACTCAAATCATGCCGAACGAAGAACCGACCAGCGGAAGCCGATGGGCGTGCCGCGTTCTCCACGAATTTCCACGAGAGCTGCAAGCGTTAATTTTTGTGAAAGCCGAGGAGTCGGAGGGCTTTTCTGGGGGAATAGTGAAAGTTTTCGGCGATTTCCTGAAGGGATTCGCCGCTTTTTTGCAGGAGACGCAACAGAGAAAGAGCCGCATT
>JAVBQW010000254.1:0-17194 GCA_031548665.1 Thermoguttaceae bacterium | reverse complement strand
GAAGCCCTCGAAATCCTGAAAACCAAGCCGAAATGGAAGGCCAACGTTCGGCTGCTTCGGGCCGGGTCGCTCGACCGCAAGCCGAGCCGTTGGATCGTCCGGCCGCTCGAAGGGGGAGCGCTTTTGCAGGAAGCCGACATCAAGAAGGACGACGAAAATTCCTGGCAGGTCGTTACGGAAGCGAAGCCGACCGCCGAACAAATGCAAGACCTCCGTTTCGCCTGGGAAATCGTCCGACACGTCAAATCGAACGCGATCACCTTGTGCAAGGACGAGATGCTTCTCGGAGCCGGAGCCGGGCAAATGAGCCGGGTCGATTCGGTCGAAATCGCGATCAAAAAGGCGGGCGAGCGGGCCCAGGGGTCGGTCCTCGGGAGCGACGCGTTTTTCCCGTTCCCGGATTCGATCGAACGGGCGGCGGCAACCGGAATCGCGGCGGTCATTCAACCGGGCGGCTCTCGCAACGACGAAGCCGTGATCGAAATGTGCAACCGGTTTTCGATCCCGATGGTTTTTACCGGCCGGCGACATTTTCGACACTAAGAGCCGTATCAAAATAACCTTTACAATTGCACAAAAAACGAACATTTTCATTGTCTGTTTTTTAACTACGGAACACACGGAAAGACGGAAAACACGGAATTTTATTTTCCGTCTATTCCGTTATTCCGCGTATTCCGTAGTAAAAAAGTACGATTGTAAAGGGTGTTTTGTTACAGATCCTTAGCGGCTTAGCGGCTTCGAAAACAGTCTTCTAAGCCGCTATCCGCCAATATCACCCCGCGCTCACGCTTGGGGCTAGTAAAAGACGATCAACACCCATAACCCCATCATCAACGATGTCGATTCTTTTTGCCGCCGAACAGGCTTCTTTCGATATCTCCCCCATCATCAACCATGTGGGGAACGCGATTTATTTGCTGTTGGCCCTGGTCGCGTTTTGGGGGGCTTACAGTCTCGTCGTGATTTGGCGAAGGGCCGGCCAACTTCGTTTCAAAGACGAAGAAGAACAAAGCCTTTATTTGGAAGGGATCGAGGAATTGCTGCAATCGGGGAAAGCGGAAGAAATCGAGTCGCTTTGCGAAGACGATCCCCGGGCGGTCGCGCAGCTGACTTTGCTTGCTTACCGAAATCGGCATTTGCCGACGAATCGACTGCGCGATCTCTTGACGGAACGGTTCCAGCGGGACGTTTCGGCGGATTTGGAATATCGCGGTTCCTGGGTCCAAACGGTCATTAAATCGGCGCCGATGCTCGGCCTTTTCGGAACGGTGATCGGAATGATGGGAGCCTTCGGCAAATTGAGCTCCTCGTCCCAAGTCAGTCCGGACAAACTCGCGGCCGACATCAGTCTCGCGTTGGTAACGACGGCCTGCGGGTTGGCGATCGCGGTTCCTTTGATCCTGGCGACGGCCAGCATCAACATCCGGATCGGGAAAATGGAAGACCTGGTCGGCTCGGGCATGAACCGGCTGTTGGAGATTTTCAGGTCCTAGAGCGATTTATTTCCTTTTCAAGAAAATGACTTCGAGTCGTCCCCGCCGGTTTTCGGCGGGCGTTTGCCGAGGAGCAGCCGTTCGAGAGGCCGCTTGATCCGGGTCCAAAGCGGTTCCTGCTCCGGTCGGATCGGCTCGATCAGAATCGCGGTGATTCCGGCCAGGTTCGCGGCCGCGATATCGGCGAAAACCTGATCGCCGACCATTGCCGTCGATTTCGGATCGAAACTCATTTTCAACATTGCCCTTTTGCAGCCGATCGCCAACGGTTTGAAGGCCGGGGCGACGAACGGAAGGTCGAGCGATTCGGCGAGGCGACCGATCCGCCCGCCGTGTCCGTTGGAAACGAGGCATAAACCGATCCCGGACCGCTTCATCTCCGCGAGCCAATTCAAAATTTCCTCGGAAAACGCTTCGTTTCGGTAGGCTTTCAAAGTGCTGTCGACATCGAGCAAAAGCGAGGAAAGACCGACCTCAGACAACCATTCCGGCGTCATTCGGAGAACACTGTCCAGTCGGTAATGAGGCCGGAAAATTTGAAACATGCTTTTTTCGCTCAGGATTTTTAAGACAAAGGCCTTTTCGCCCAGTATTATTAAGATATAGTAAAAGTATACCCTTTGTATACGAAAAAACTTTTTCGTCAACGGTCAACATTCCTGTCTTCTACTCATGCAACGTCGCGAATTCCTGAAAGCCGGTTGTCGCGGAGCCGCCCTGCTCGGGCTTGGCGGGCTGACGGTGTCTCTCGGGATGAAATACCAGATCGCGGCGGGGAGCGAAGTTTGGCAAATTGATCCGGGAAAATGCATTGGCTGCGGCAAATGTGCCTACTCTTGCGTCCTCAATATTTCTGCGGTCAAATGCTTTCACAATCACGCAATGTGTGGTTACTGCGAGCTTTGCACCGGTTACTTTCTACCGGAAGCCGATCTCGGTTCGCTGACGACGGCGGCCGATATGCAGATTTGCCCGACGGCGGCGATCGCGCGGACGTTTATCGAAGAGCCGTCCTACGAATACACGATCGACCAGGAACTTTGCATCGGCTGCGGCAAATGCGTCGAAGGTTGCAACGCCTTCGGCAACGGCTCGCTGTACCTGCAAATCGACCAGAAACTCTGCAAGCAGTGCAACCAATGTGCGATCGCCGTCGTCTGCCCTTCGGAAGCGATCCAACGGATTTCCGGCGCGAATCCCTATCTTTTGAAGCAGCCGAAGCCGCCGGTCGCGGGTTGAATGGGCATTTTCGCGCAGGCTCGCCATTTTTTTGAAAAACCATGTTCAAGAACTCCAGCTTTTTCATTTCGCTGCTGCGCGGGAACCTGTTGTTGATCGCCGTGATTTTGGGAGTCGGTTTTTTCGCGACGAGCGACGAAGTCAATTATCGGGCCGTGCAACTCACGCAACGTTTTCAGGAACAACTGCTCGCCCTGGTGCTGGACGATTTGCAGGATTCCTGGCCCGATGTCGAGGAACGGATTCGGCAGTACTGTCATTCTTATTCGCTGGAACCGGAGTTTCGGTTGACCGTGATCGACACCCAGGGCCGGGTCTTGGGGGATTCCGAGTATCCTTCGGAAAAAATGGAACAGCATATGGGGCCCGACCGGCCGGAAATCGCGGCCGCGTTGTCCGGCGTTCGGGGCGAAGACGTTCGGGACAGCAAGACGAAACGGATCGTTTACCGTTATTTGGCGGAACCGATCCGGAGCGACGGACAAGTGGTCGGCGTGATTCGCATCGCCTTTCCCGTCGCCGGGTTTCTCGAAAACCGTCATCTCCTTTTTCGCGGCGTTCTTTTCGCGTTCGTGCTGATGCTGCTCGCCGCGATCGTGCTCTCGGCGCTCCTCAGTTGGCTCTGGTACCGCCCGCTCCGGGAAATCAACGAAACGGCCCAACGAATCGCCCAAGGCGATCTCGCCCCCCTGCCGCCTCTCACCGGGCCGCTGGAGTTGCGCCAACTGGCCCGGGCGATCGACCGGATGCGGCAAACCGTCTCCTCGCAGTTGGACACGATTTCACGGCAGCGGGAAGGGCTGTTGACGATCCTGCGAAATCTGCCCGATGCGATCTTCGCGTTGAATCGGAACGAGCAGATCATTTATTACAATGAGGCGGCGAGGGAATTGTTTCGCCTGCCTTCCTGGGAAGAGCCCCGGCATATTCAAAGCGTGCTCCGAAACGCGGGAATCATCGATTTTTTCGAGAAGCGACGAAAGAAACCGAACAACAAAAACACGATCGAGCATAAGGAAATCGAACTGTACGGTCGCAAACATTTCTTCGAATTGGAATGGATCGGGATCGAGACCCGGGCGGAAAACGACGTTGCCGGGCTATTGATTCTCAGCGATTTGACGGAATCGGTCCGGACCGAAAAAATGAAAATCGATTTCGTCGCCAACGCTTCGCACGAACTGCGAACACCGTTGGCAGCGATTCGGGCGGCGCTCGATAATCTTTCCGGCGACGTTTGCGAGGACAAGGAAACCTTCGCGAGCATCATCCGTATCATCGAGCGACATGTTTCCCGGCTCAGTGCGCTCATTGAAGATTTGCTGTCCTTGCACGAGGCGGAGAACGAATCGACGCCGACCCGGCTCGAACGGACGAATCTCGCCGAACAGCGACTTTGGATCGAGGAGCTTTTCGGCGAAAAAATCGCGGAAAAGCGGATCGCATTTTCTTTTGAGCCGGAGAACGACGGGGAATTGTTCCTGGTCGACAACAAACGGCTTGGTCTGATCCTGCAAAACCTGGTCGAAAATGCCGTCAAGTACACCGCTCCCGGCGGAACGATCGCTCTTCGATTCGAGCGGGCGGAGAGAGAATTGACCGTGATTTGCCGGGATGACGGCTACGGAATCGCCCCGGAAGATCAGAGCCGGGTCTTCGAGCGGTTTTACCAGGGGAGCGCTTCCAAAACCGGCGACGGCAGCATTCGGGGGACCGGCCTCGGGCTCGCGATCGTCAAGCATGCCGTCGAACGGTTGCACGGAAACGTCTCTTTCGAAAGTCGTCTCGGCCGGGGAACCGTCTTTACGGTTCGAATCCCCTTGGGAAACGCTCGCCCTGAAAACGCGGACGACGGAGCAACCGTCTAAACCGACTTTGTGATCAGCCCCGTTTAGCCGAGCGGCGCAGACGCCGGTGCCCCGAGAGACTGTTATCAATTGGCAAAGGTCGGCGACCGCCCTTTGCAACCGTCCTGCAAATCACCACCCCTTGTTTTTTTCCGCCGAAATGCTCAAATAGGCGTTGGTTGTTGGTTTTTCCGCAAAGATCGTTGCAACCTCATTTTCGGCGTTTGGCCTTGGAATCCGGGGCGAAATCGCAGGAGGCGAGATCTGTTGTCTTTGCAGGATTGTCGGCACCCCTAGCTCAATTGGATAGAGCATCGGTCTACGGAACCGAAGGTTACTGGTTCGAATCCAGTGGGGTGTACTTTCTAAGTGCATAACAAACAAGGACTTGCAATCCAATCTGACCGTTGCATGGTTCGGTTTTTCAACCCGTAAAACCTCAAAATTGAGGTTTTGCTCTTGAGAAAGGCGGAATCATGTCGAGGAAATCCTCAAAAAGCCCTCCTGTGATGAAACAGGACCGGTTGTATGCCGTTGTCTACATTAACGGCAGGAAAATTTTCTTGGGAAAATGGGACTCCCCCGAAGCCGAAACGGAATACCGGCGTCTTCTCGCGGAATGGGCGTCGAATCCCGTGTCGATGGGTGTGAAGTCAAATGGTTCGGCGACAATCGACGAACTGACTCTCGCGTTCTTGAAGTGGGCGAAGGAATACCACGAGTACCGGACTTATCATTGTTTCAAAATGGCCGTCGAAATGATGCTGGAACTGTACAGCGGAGTTTCTGTCCGCGACTTCGGCTGTCGAAAGCTCACGACGCTTCAAAATCTGTTTGTATCGAAGGGGTACGCACGAACTCAGGTCAACAGGTTCGTCTGCTGCATTAAGCGGGTTTTCTCTTGGGGCGTCAAAGAAGAACTGGTCCCCGTCGAGATCGCCGATGCTCTGAAACATATCGACGCTTTACGGAAAGGAAAAACGAAGGCCAAGGAAAATGCCCCCCGGATGGCCGTTTCGGATGAAATTGTTGAAAAAACGTTGCCGATTCTCTTGCCGACCGTCGCGGACATGATAAAGATTCAACGTCTCGCCGCTATGCGTCCTGATGAAGTTTGCCAAATGCGGGTTGGAGACATCAACACTTCCGGCGAAGTCTGGATGTATCGCGTTCCCCAACACAAATTGTCATGGAAGGAAGAAATCAAGGATGTTCCGCTAGGCCGGGAAGAGCAGGAGATTCTGAAGCCCCGCATGGAGGGGAAAGGGAAGGAGGATTACATTTTCTCTCCCGGTGAAGCCCTTCGAGAGCGTTGGGAACGGGATCGAGCGAGACGGAAAACGAAGATAACCCCTTCTCAACTCAAACGGCACGAAAAAGCCGTCGCGAATCCCAAGAGAAAGGTCAAGGAGTGCTACACCGCGATGTCTTATTGGAAGTCGATCAAACAATCGGTCGCGGCAGCCAACAAGCGGCTTGAGGAGCCGATCCCGCATTGGGTTCCGTACCAGCTTCGACACGCCGCTATTTCGGAAGTCTCGTCGGAACTCGGCCGGGATGCGGCAAGAGCCTATGCCGGTCAAAAAACGATTGCCGTCACGGGAATATACGACCACAGCGACATTCAAACCGCGATCAAAATAGCCAAGGACCGAAAACCGAAGTTCAATAAAAATCAGTCTGAATAGTGTTGGCGTTTCCCAGCCTCGGTTCTTTATACTACCCTCCGCAGAAATCCGGAGGGTTTCTTTTTCACCGATCAATGGCTTTCTTCCGGTTGATCCCATTCTTTTTCTTTGAGAAGTTAGGTAAAATTGAATACGAATGATAGAGTTTCAACAGGGCTGCTTGACGCACAATTACTTTGTAATACAGAATTTCTACACGACCGTTATCTTCTTGATTTTTTGGAAACAGAATGACCGAATACTACGCAGAAAAAAAGTATACGACATTTCGATTTGAAAACTATTGCGATATCATCGAATCTGACATTTGTGCCGCAGTTTATCTTGGAGATCTGAGTAAGGCGGAATTATCCGTTTGGAAACAACATGTCGAGGAATGCCTACAAATTGAAGAACCTGAGAATTGGACGCTGGAATACCGTTCTCCAAAGTTTGAATATCCTCCTTATATTTCTGAACATCGCCTTCCCGAGTGGATGGTACACCATGTAGTCCTCCTTCCCAAACATACGATTGATGCCGCCGACCTTAATGTTAGATCCTGGTTTCAAAGGAGGCTTAATTTATATTCCGATCCTACGTTTCGATCCCAGTTTCCAGATTTGATAGATGACCTAAAGTTATGTGAATGTTGTGCTAATGATATCCATGCCGCCAGTAAAGCTGTTCCCCCCGATGCCGCTCAAACTGTTAAGTGCCCTAGGAAGTCCTTGCTCACAGTTAATGAAAGACTGATAATATTTTTGCACAAAAATCGTGACTACAGCGGATCGGCCGTTAGCTTGGCCAACTTGATGGGTTGTTCGCACACCGCTATTGATAAATCACCCGCATGGGAAGGATTTAAGAGGATTCGCGAAAGTGAGAAAAGAGAAAGAGCGGAAAAACACAAGGATGTTGCTGAGCATGAGTAGGGCAGTGCCATAGAAAAATTAGATTCTGGCTGAAAGGACATAGACATGTGGCCCGGTGATAAGAAAAAAGAATAATAACAACCTGCAACCTACCTGCAACTAATAATCGAAGTTGCAAAAATAAAATTTTTAAAAATTTTTAGCCTTTGCGATGCAAGGGCTTTTTTTATTTCTTGACGGAAAAACATCATCAAACAGTTGCAATTCTGGCATATGGTAGAGGCGGTCGTCGGAGATCACCTTATATCAACGAATCATGCAACACTCATTGATTTGCAAGTCCTTGTTATGTTGCCAAACCACTGTTAATCATCATGGAACTAGTCACATTTAAGGAGCTTCTCAAAATTTTAGAGCCATTGTCGGAACCGACCATCCGCCGGTATTTGCGTGAAAGCCGGATTGGAAAATCTTCTTTTCCACTTCCAATTACCGCCACCGGTAAAAAGGGGCTCTGGATACGCCAAGAAGTGGAAGATTGGATTGAATCACCAAAAGCCGTTGAACAAATGGAATCTCCTGCCCAACGAACTCGCAGTCTCAAGGTCATTCACAACCAACTTCGCGAATTGGACGTGAAAGTGGATTAACGATCAGACATTATTCAATGATTCTGATATTCAAATAATGTCGCGTTTTTACAATTATTCAAGGAGATTTCCAGATGTTTTTATTAAACGAAAATTCGAATGATAACACTTTACTCACGCAAGAAGGAGACAATACACCAATGTTTTTTGAAAAGAAAACTGAGAATCGGCACGACGAAGCCAAAAAAATGAGTTCGGATAACAATAGGATTGATAATCTGACTCATAGTCTGATTGAAGAAGAACAGTCCGTTCATCCTCCCGCTGATACCTCTCAGGCGGTCACAGACTCTCCGAAGCGTAAGCGAAAACGAAGAAAATCAAAAGAGGACGATAACTCGAATAACGAACCCAGTAAGGTAAATTCGTTCAAGAAACAATTTATACTGCCGCAGATGAACCCGATACCAACGTTCCCAAAATCGAATTTTCGATTGGAAGATTATCGACTGACTTCGGAAATGTATCCGGAACTTGAAATTGTTGAAGTTCCATCGGCCTATGAAGTCCGTAAGCCCGGCAAACATGAGTTTGTACGAATGAATCCCGACCCGAAAAATCAGTGTTTCGTTGGGGTTATTAAGGAAAAAACGGGAATGAACGAGAAACTATGGCTTGTAGCAGGCCCGGTGGTAAAGGAATGTCCTGGTGAAATTACAGGGATAAATCTTCGGGTTGCCATCAATCGTATGGGACAGATCTTTATTTGGCCGCTCAGTTATGATACTTCCAATTCGTGGAATCAGTCCGCCCTTCAAGGAGCGGAACAGGCGAAGACGCATTGGGTCCGACTCAAATCAAATAAAGATGAAGGAAAGTATCAAATCATGGTCGCCAAAGGTGAGCTGCCTGATCCGATTTGGCCGGATTTTGATTTGGGGGAGATGATAACGCTGGCTTTCGGGGATCGGATTATTGCCGATCTTAACCATCCGGTTTTACAGAAATTACGTGGGGAGATATGAAACTTGACCTGAAGAATTTCCGGGAAATATGGTCGATTGATTTTGAATTTCACCAATCTCCCGGAGAACGACAGAAAGTTCTTTGCATGGTCGCCAAGGAATTTCGTTCCGGTCGAAAAATTAAGATGTGGGGCAATAAGCTTTCAAGGTTGTCCGCTCCGCCGTTTGAGACCGGTCCGGACATCCTTTTTGTCGCCTATTACGCTTCGGCGGAAATGAATTGTTTCCTTTCGCTCGGTTGGCCTTTGCCCTGCCATGTCCTCGATTTATTCGTCGAGTTTCGCAATATGACAAACGGGCGACCGACAATCGGCGGTAACGGTTTGTTGGGGGCTCTGAATTATTTCGGTTTTGATGGTCTTGAAGCCGTCGAGAAGGACGAAATGCGACACTTGGCGATTCGAGGAGGACCTTATACCCGATCGGAAAAAATCGCCTTGCTCAATTATTGTGAGAGCGACGTTCGTGCCTTGGAAAAGCTCCTGCCGCGAATGTTGCCCCGTATCGATTTTCCTCGTGCCGTCTATCGCGGTCAATTTATGAAGGCCGTGTCCGTCGTGGAGTCCTTAGGAATACCCATCGATGTCGAAACCTTATCCAAGTTGAGAAAGCACTGGAAAGATATTCAAGGAGAACTGATTCGTGCTATTGATTCCAAGTACGATGTTTATGAGGGAACACGATTCTCAGCGAAGCGATTCGAGAATTATTTGGCTAAACACCGAATAATTTGGCCAAGATCGGATTTGGGACGCCTGAAATTGGATGATGACACATTTCGTAAGATGTCGAAAATCTATCCAGAGGTCTCTGCGTTACGGGAATTAAGACATGCCCTTGGTAAGATGCGATTGTTTGAGTTCCCTGTTGGAAAAGACGGTCGCATCCGTTGTCTGTTGTCCCCTTTTGCTGCCAAAACCAGCCGTAATCAGCCATCCAGCACGAAATACCCTTTCGGCACCTCCGTCTGGATTCGCGGGTTAATGAAGCCCCAGCCGGGGTGGTCATTGGCTTACGTCGATTGGTCTCAACAGGAACACGGAATTGCCGCTGCTTTATCAGGGGACGAGGCGATGAAAGAAGCGTACCGATCAAGTGATCCTTACTTGGCGTTTGCAAAACAGGCGAAAGCGGTACCGCCGGATGCAACAAAGGAATCCCACAAAGCGGAACGGGAACAATTTAAACAATGTGCCTTGGCCGTGCAATACGGGATGGGAGAACTGTCTTTGTCCGTAAACCTTAAGGGCTCCGTCTACGACGCCCAACGTTTATTGCGATTGCACAAAATGACCTATCCGGACTACTGGCGTTGGTCGGATTCAATTGTCAATCGTTCTTTACTTGGGCTTCCGTTACAAACGGTGTTCGGTTGGAATCTTCACCCGACGAGGAACCCCAACACTCGCAGCTTGGCGAATTTTCCGGTTCAGGCCAATGGTGCGGAAATGCTCCGATTGGCTATTATTCTGGCCTTGGAACGGGGGGTGCGGGTTTGTGCTCCTGTTCACGATGCCCTGTTGATTGAGGCTCCGACCTCCGAAATTGAAACTGCCGTGACCGTTACCCAACAAGCCATGCAGGAAGCGTCCAAAGTGATTTTGGGTGACCTGGAGCTTCGAAGTGATGTCAAATACGTCCATTACCCTGACCGGTACGAGGATGATCGCGGCGTTGAAATGTGGGATCGGGTTATGGCCCTTATTGAGAAAATAGAGAGTCAAAGTCACTGATCCTGAAAATCCAAAAGGCCCACCGGCGGGCTCAAAAGGCCCGTCCACGGGCGATTCCTTAATATTATATATTGTTAATTACATATACAGGGTGAAGACATGAACATCGCTGATTTTGCCATTCCCGAAAAGATGCTTCCAAGTCTCACCCAGACTAAACCCATGCGTTTCAAAAAAGCGGACAAAACACCACCGGTTCCGATGGAGTGGTTTATCAAGGGACCTATTCCCGGTCCTTGGATTGCGAAAGCGGCGTCTTTACCGGGTCATTCCCTCCATGTGGCTTTAGCGATTCGGTATGTTCAGGGTTGTACGGGCAAATCTCATGTAACTCTCACCCGGAAGGAATTCGATAGGTTTTCCACGAAAAAGAACTCCACCTGCCGGGCGTTGGATTCCCTTGCCCAAGCCGGATTGATACTCTACAAACGAGAAGGACACAGGTTCAAAATCAAAATTCTGGATTATCGCGAAGAGGAATAATTTTACATCTTCTCATTCTTTTCAATGGGGGTGGTATTCCTCCTAATTCTTGAGATTCTTCCGCCAGCGTTCGAAAATTCGATCTTCGTAATTATATCGACTTTCGGACTTTGTCATTTTGCAGACAGTGTCTGCAAATTCTGGGACAGAAGCAATAGAAATTGAAGCAGATTACGGATTTACGAGTTGAACAAATGCTTGATCGCCTGTTCCAACTTGGAATCGCTCCTTTTCTTCTTTCTTTTCTGCAAATCGTTTCTGACCGCCTAAAACGGTCCCTGAGGGCTTGCTTCGCCTCTCGCCCGAACTTTCTCGAGGAACGTCTTTCGTCTCTCTGGGGAGGCTGTGTGGGGCTACTGGTCGATTTCGTCTGAATTGCGTTTTGCTCTCGGTTTCCCAGCATTTCTATCATCGATCTACGGACTGAACACTTCAAAAATCCTTCAAGACGTGTGTGCAGGTGTTGTGGAAATCTTGGCCGTCAGAGGGCAATCCCGGAAATCAAAAAACCCCACCCTCTTCTTTCGGTAAGACCTCCATTTGTCGTTCTCAAGGTGAGGACGACTCTATCAATACCTCGTTAGCCGAAAGGACCAGTCTATTATGATCGCATCACTTGAAACCCAAACCGCTATCACCGTACCCAGTTTCGAATCGCTTCTCCCGAGTTTGCAAAAACAGGTCAGGTACGCCTGTCGTTTCTTGCGTTTGTGGCAGGATCGGCAAGAGGCCGAGCAGGAAATGATCTCGCTGGCATTTTCCTTTTATCGAAGTTTGGTTGACCGCGATAAGATCGAATCGGTTTATTCTTCGACGCTCGGGAATTATGCGATTCGTTCCTATTTTGCCGGACGGAGATTTACAGGTTTGTCGGCCACGGACATTTCTTCGCCTCGTTGTCAGTTATTGGATCGGGCCGTTGTTTGCGGTTTGGAAATCCATAACAAAACCGATCATCGTTTCAAAGAAATCAATGTTTACGACAAGCGTCACCGGCCTTCGACGATTGCCGCTTTCAATTTGGATTTTGAGTCGTGGACCGCTTCGCTCGATGACCGAGACAGAGAAATCCTCTTTGCGATTCTCGACGGGGAGACCACCGGAGAACTGTCGAAACGCTTCGCTATCAGCCCCGGCCGGGTCTCACAAATCCGTCAGGAGCTTGCGTCCTCTTGGAAGAATTTTACGGCAGATTTGAAACACCGTTACGACGACCTCATCGACCAACTTCTCAAGGAAGAAATTTAAAACCCTTGAGACATTTTACCGCGAAAGGGAGAGGCCGGGGAATCTGGTCTTTCCCCTTTTTTATTATTTCGACTTAACCAAAGCAACCGAGTTCATCATGCCAAGATCACCACCAATTTATTTTCGAGAAAGACGTCAGGAGGTTTTTGTGGGCCTTTCCTCGACCGAGAATTCACTACCTCAACCTCCAGACCTTTTTTAAAAAATATTCTGTATCTGGACCACTTCAACGATTCTTTTTTAACCGGAGACGACAAGGGCTTCACTGGGCTTAACCTTTGAGGGTTTTCGCTGGGTTTTCCTTCGTGGATGAGTAGTTTTTTATCGGGGAACTTTATTGTGAACCTTGATTCTGAATGGACTTTATTTTTACGGGGTTATTCGGAGGAAAAACTATTTCAAAAAGGTTCATAAACACTCGGATTTTTTGACTTGTTTACGACAAGGAATTAGTGTCGGGCTTTTTTTCGACGAACCATTGACTTTGGCCGGAAAAATCACCCCTTTATCCTCTCAAAATTGACTTTGAAAAAATGGGTAGAAAGTGGCAAAAAACGGGCAAAATGAAGGTTTTATTGACAAATAGTGTCGTGATTGAAGTTTATCCCAAATGCAACGAATGGGAGTAGAGTTCGATTTATATGCGACCGTCATCGAAGAAATTTCCGGAAAGGAATTAAGAACCGACACGCCGAAATCAACAAGATTTCAACTTAATTTTTGTATCACGTTAGCATCTGAGAGTTGAGTTTTTTCTCTCGGTGATAACATCTTTCATTACTTTAACAGAAGGAGAATTATTATGGACCCTGGAGCAGGATGCGACCTTTTTATTTTCGCCTGGATTCTTATTCTGGCCCTTGCCAAGGCTTTCAGCGACGAATCCGGCAGCTAATTTTCACAGTTTATTTTTCAGGAGATTTTATATGGAAACTGTTGCGATGCTTGTCATTTTTATCTGGTTCAGTTTGCTTATCAAAGGAGGTATCGACTACAACAACCGAAAGTAAACCGACTGTTTTACGGTGTTTTAACCAAGGGGCGGCTTGAGTAAATCAAGGAACGCCCCGCAACCACGAGAGCCGGGACTGAGCCCCGGCTCCATTTTTATATGGAGGACAATAATTCGTCTGTAATAGGGGAAACCAGCAGAAATTATCCCCCCTCACAATTCGTGTCACACTCGCCGGTTTACTGTTTTTAGAGGGCAGGAGATTTCCTTCATGCCCGATTTCAACACTTTCCAAAGGAGATACGAATGAAAACATTACTCGTTTATTCAATTTCTTTATTCATTGGTTTGTCTCTGTGCATTGGAATGACAACCACGGGATGCACTGACAACCAAGCTTTGAATGATATTCGCAACCAACTCCAAGAGGAAAAAGAGAAAAATGCTGCCTAAAAAAAAGAAATAGAAAAAAACGAAAGATTTAAAGCCGACATGCTGAGATTTGAAAGACTGAAACGTGATGCTCGTAACGGAGATGTCAACGCCCTTGAAGAAATGAAAAGATTGGCCGATACGATTGGCGAATAAAAGGGGCTATCGTTCTCCGAGCGTGTCCGGGAGTTCGTCGTCGAGGCCGAGGGCGGTGTAGGCCTCCCGGATGCGTTTGACGATGCGGCTCTTGACCTTGCGGACCGCCGGGGCCGTCATGCCCATGATTGAGGCGACCTCGGTGGAATCCTTGCCCGCGACGAGGAGTAGGGTGAACACGTCCCAATGCTTGTCGCTAAATTCCTTCCGAACAGTTTCCAACATCTGATTCAGAAGAATCGATTTTTCGCTCGGCTCGTCCTCTAATTCCAACGGATCAACCGGCTTCAGAGGCGGCAATTTGATATGCCCGGTGTCGGACATCAATCGCGACACGTCCTTTCGCTTCGCTCGATGTTCGAGAAAGTCGATGATCCGGTTTTTCGTGATCGTCCGAAGCCAAGCCCGAAAATGCCGTCCTTCCCGCGTTTCGTGATCGAACTGGGCAATCGACTTACAAACCTTTTGAAGCACGTCCTGTAAAATGTCCTTTCGTTCCTCTCGGGAGAGTTGGTTCTTCGCCTTGCGGCACCACCAGCGGATCAGCGGTGTATAAAGTTCCGCGAACCGTTCCCACGCGGCTTCTTCGCCGTTCTTCAGCCGGACCAGGAGCGTCGTTGACGTTTTGCTCGCCCCGCCCTTGTACTTGAAGTGCGAACTGTCGCTGTCGCTCGGCTTGCGGTGATGACCCATGTTCTATTTTTCCGCGATTTTTTCCCGTTTCATCCAATCGTCCACTTCGCTTTTTCGGAAACGCCACAATTTTCCGGCCCGATGAGCGGGCATGTCGTTTTTGTCGATCCAACGGTAAATCGTTTTATCCGTGACCGAAAGGTAATCGGCGATCTCCTTGGTCGTCAACCAATCCTCTTCGTCGGGAAGATTAGATTCCTCGATGTTCGCCGTCGGCAACGGCTCTTCCGTCGTCGGCAGGTTCCTCGGCCATGCGACAAACAAAGCGATAGCAAAGATCAAAGCCGCGATACCCCCGTATGCCCAAACGGGAATGAAACGTCGTTTTCGTTCCCGGAGGCTTCTGTTTTCCAAGGCCGAAACCAATTCTTGCATGGTCCCGTAACGATCTTCCGGAGCGGCGGCAAGCATTTTTCGCAGCAGCGGGGCCACCGGCTCGGGAATCTTTTTCGTCGTATCCAGCGGCAAAGGCGTTTCGCCCGTTAAAAGGAAGTACAACGTGCAGCCCAAGGAATAAACGTCGCTGCGACAATCGGCGTTGGTGAAATTCCCGGCCTGTTCCGGGGCCATGTACTTCGGCGTTCCGGCGACGACGCAGGATTCCGTCCGGAACGAAGGATCGCTCCGCGTTTCGGATTCCAGAAAACGCACCAGCCCTAAATCGAGAATCTTAACGGTTCCATCCGGCGTTCGCCAAAGGTTCGACGGCTTGATGTCGCGGTGTACCAGACCGGCTTCGTGAGCATGTTGCAGGCCGAGGGCCGTTTGACGAACAGCGTCGCAGGCTGCCGCAACGGACAGCGGGCCGTGCTCCTTCACGTAATGGGAAAAATCGCTCCCCTCCAGCAGCTCGAGAACGAGGTACGGGCGATTCTCGAAAACCCCGGCGTCGAGGGCCTGAACGATGTTCGGATGCTGCAATTTCCCTGCGGCGAACATTTCCTGCTTAAACCGCTTAAGGGCCGATTCGCGGAAACTCCGAGACGATTTGACAACTTTGATCGCGACTTCGCGGTTCAGGTGAGGGTTTAACCCTTTATAAACGGTTCCCATGCCGCCGCGACCGAGCAGCCCGAGAATTTTGTAATTCCCGATGGTGTCCGGCAAGGATTCGGAAAGATGCTCTGAAGAGAGGTCGGACGAATCGCCGCTCCCTTCGGATCGGGAGACCTCGTGTAAGTTGGCCTCGCGAATCTTCTGGAAAAGCGAATCGTCCCCGGCCCGTTCGAGTTCCGAAAGCCGCTCCCGGCAGGCGGGACATTGTTCGAGATGCGTTTCGATCCGTTCTTCTTCCGCCGACTCGAGCCGTCCGAAGGCAAATTGTTGCAGATGGGAGGGGTCGGGACAGGGCATGATCGGAATGGGAGCGATGAAAAGGAATTTTCCTAGCCAACGGCGAGGATTGTAACGATTCTACGATAAGAAATCAAGTTTCGGGGCGATTGTTTCTGACCAAATGATTGATTTTCCGTCGAATATTTGCTAAATATAAGCTAGCCTTCATCTCAAGCTGGTTTAGATTGCCCTCGAGAAAACGGTAGCGGCTCAACGAAGTCGCGGATTTGTCAGGGCAATGCCTATTGCCCATACCGACTTCGGAATATCTCAATCTTATTTTCATTTTCCCTTAAAACAGGAACCATTATCGAGTAAACCTACAAAAATACATTTTATCGGTATTTGTCCGTCTCGAATCGCCAACCTGAATTTCACGTCTCACTGAAGTTCTTGTATCAGATAAAAAATACCTCAAACAGTATGCGGTACTCCGTATGGGGTGTCGTATGGTCTGTTTGAGGTACTCTTTGGCGAGAGTGAGACGGGCAGCCTGCGACACCTCTTTGATTTCTTGTCACGCCCCTACGTTTACTATAGGTAGGAAAAAGGACAAGGAAGCGAAGAGGTGTCCCGGGCTGTCTTTCTTTCTGAATCTACAAGAAGGAAACGGCAATCCGTGACAACCCGGCTAAATTTTTGGCCCGACCGCGTTATTGAACAGGGTGAACCCGCTCCTACTGATTTTCAGGAAAAATATTGAACCATTTTGCTCAAACCGTCGTAATAGGGTTATGAGCACTATCAAACGATCGCAGCAGGAGGCTCGGCGTCTGATCGGCGGACAAATGCTTCTCGACGGTTCCGACGTCGATGAAGTCATGGACGCCCTCAAAGCCGTTCGCTCCTCCGTCCTCGCCTGGCAAAAAACCGTCGAACAGCACGGACTCGCCGGCCTGCTCCGTCAAGGACAGTCCGGGCGAACCGCCAAACTTTCCGACGACGAGCGGCAACAACTCGCCGAAATCATTCGCGCGGGTGCCGTCGCGTATGGTTTTCCAAACGAGCAATGGACGAGCAAACGCGTTTGCCTCGTCATTTTCGAACGATTTCAAATCGAGTACAATTCCAATTACGTTTGCGAAATCCTCAAGTCACTCGATCTCTCGCCGCAACTTCCCCAAGTCCGCTCCATCAAACGCGACCAGGCCACCATCGACCGATGGAAACAGTACGTCTGGCCGGTCATTAAAAAAAATCGCTGATCGAGGATGCGATCCTGATTTTGTGGGACGAAAGCGGTTTCTCTCTCTCGCCGAACCGACGTCGCACCTGGGCTCCCGTCGGTCAAACGCCGACGATCGTCGAGGCTCCCCGGTGTCGTTCTCAAACGGGTCTCGGCTTCCTGACGATCACGCCGGGGCGCCGTCTCGTCGATTTTCGTTTCACGATGATCCCGGAAGGTCTCAAGACGCCGGAGTGC
>JAVBQW010000261.1:0-6547 GCA_031548665.1 Thermoguttaceae bacterium | reverse complement strand
ACTTTATTTAACACAAAATAACTCACACCGCCCCCCCCCCCTCCGGCGGCCCACGCGGGCGCCCGCGTCCCGCGCGGCCGGGGATCTGAAAGACGCGACTCTGGAAATTGTTCAAAATATCAGAACGTCCGGGCGATTTCTTCGATCTTGTACGCTTCGAGGATGTCCCCTTCTTTCAGGTCGTTGAAGCCCTTGAGCTTCATACCGCATTCGTATCCTTCGCGGATTTCCTTGACGTCGTCCTTTTCCCGTTTCAGCGAGTCGAGCGGGTATTCGCCGATGATCCGACTGTCACGGATGATCCGAACCTTGCAATCGCGCTCGATCGTTCCCGAAATCACACGGCAGCCGGCAATCGAACCGAGACGACTGATCGTGTAAACTTTTTGAACCAGCGCCCGACCGAGTTCCTTGACCTGCGAAACCGGTTTCAGCATCCCTTCCAACGCCGCCTTGATATCGTTCGTCAGATTGTAGATGATGTCGTATCGCCGAATTTGAACCTTCTTCTTCTCCGCCATCGTTCGGGCGTTTTCGTCTGGGACGACGTTGAAACCGACGATAATCGCATCGGAAGCATCGGCGAGCTGAACGTCCGCCTCGGTGATTCCACCGACGGTCGCTTGCAAAATCTTGATCTTGACTTCCGGATGGTCGAGCTTGCCGAGTTCCTTGCGAATCGCTTCAATGGAGCCGCGAACGTCGGCCCGAATGATCACGTTGAGCGTCTGGACCGACTGCGACGAACTGATCCGTTGGAACAACGTTTCCAGCGTGACGTGCGACTGAACTTCGGCAAGTTCCACTTTACGGGCTTCGTTGGCTCGCTGTTCGGCAATCACCCGGGCGTCCGAAATATCGTCAAGCACGCAGAATTTGCTTCCGGCGCTCGGAGCGACGTCAAGACCGATCAAATTAACCGGCGTTCCCGGCGGCGCTTCGTTGATCTGTTTTTTCGTGTCCAGCGTGTCGTACATCGCCTTGACACGTCCGTAGGCGGTTCCGCAGACCACCACGTCGCCGGTTCGAAGCGTTCCATTTTGAACGAGTACCTTGCAAACCACGCCTTGGCCGGCTTGCATTTCGGCTTCCAGAGCCATACCGATCGCGGGACGATCCGGATTTGCCTTGAGTTCGTGGAGCTCCGCGATGATTTGCAGCGTGCTGAGCAGCTTATCGAATCCCATTCCGGTCAAAGCGCTGCATCGGACGACTTCGACGTCGCCGCCCCATTCGCTCGGCATCAACTCGTTTGCGGCGAGTTCCTGAATCACACGGTCCGGATTGACACCGGGAAGGTCCATTTTGTTCAAAGCGACGACGATCGGAACACCGGCCGCTTTGATATGAGAAATCGCTTCCTCGGTTTGCGGCATGACGCCGTCGTCGGCGGCAACAACCAAAATCGCGATGTCCGTGCAGTTTGCTCCGCGCGCCCGCATCTCGGTGAACGCTTCGTGCCCTGGCGTGTCGACGAATGTTACGTCTTCGCCGTTGTCCGTATTAACCCGATAAGCCCGAATATGTTGCGTAATACCGCCCTTTTCGCCGGCAACGACGTTAAGGTGAATGATACGGTCGAGGAGCGTTGTCTTTCCGTGGTCGACGTGTCCGAGTACCGTGACGACCGGTGGTCTCGGTTTGAGTGATTCCGGTGGATCGACCAGCTCGAAAGCGGCGGTCACCAAACGGTCCTCCAAGGTAATTTGGTCGCGAACCTCGAGTTGCAATTCGAACGCTTCGGCCAACAATTCGGCGGATTCCCGGTCCAATTGGGCGTTGATCATCAGGGGCGTCCCCATTTCGAGAAGCTTCTTGATCACCGGAGCTACGGAGAGCCCGGTTTGCTCGGCGAACTGTTTCACCGTACAAGGAAGCTGGATGACAAGATCGGTTTTACGCGGCGCCGCCGTACTGGCTGCCCGTTGACCTCTTTTCTTCTTACGAACTAAACGACGCGGCAAGGACGAACCATCGTCGTCCGCTGATTCCCGGAAACGATTCGAACTGGTCCGACGCTGTTTTTTCTTGAGCGCCTCCAAGGGACTCGCCTCCACGGGACCGGCACCCGGCCGTTTTCTTATTCCTTTTCCCGCACCACGACCATCATCGGTCGCTGCGACAACCGGCGTTTCTTTTCCACCGACTTTTTTCGGGCCTTTCTTTCCTGTTTCCCGGGCCTTCTTTTCTTCTTCTTTTTGCCGTTGTCGTTCTTCGTGTTTGCGAATATGTTCGTCGACCAATTTCGACGTTCCCCCTTGTTGAGCGGCTCGAATCGCCTCGATAGGAAGCTTGGCGTCGGGTTTCTGTGGAACCGGTTCCTTCGACGCTTTGGGCGTCTTCGCGGTCGGTGCTTTGGGAACGGGGGCGAGCCGTACCACGGGACCGGACGGTTTGTTTGCGACGGGGCCGGTACTGGGAGTCGACGCCGGCTTGTCTGTGTCGGGTTTTCGACGTTGGTCAAGATTGGGAATCTTGTCTGTGATCACCCGCATAGGAGCCCGATAGTCGTCACGGCGAACTGCGGCCGCGTGTCCCGGTGTGGAAAGACCGGTGGTAATCGGCGCTGCCGGTTGAGCTGACTTCGGAGGTTCCATGGTCGGCGGTTCCGGCGCCGATTCGGTTTTTGACTCGGTTTTCGACTCGGTCTTCTGCTCCGCTTTCGTCTCGGTTTTCGACTTCAAGAAGGCGGTCATCGGACTCGAACGTCGAGTACCGGCACCGCGTCCGTCAGCGGACAACGAAGTTAGGTCGATTCTCCCAATCGGAGGCGGTAACAGGGGGCCTTTGGCAACCGATGATTCCGGTTGCGCCGACTCCGGTTGCGATGGTTCCGGTTGCTCTGGTTCCTGTTGCACGGACTCCGGTTCCGGCGTTTCGGGTTCCGTGACAACCGGTTCCTCTTTGGATAGACCGGTCGCTTCCTCGTCCGGTTGTTCAACAACAGGAAGCGGCGCCGTCAACGATTCGGGAACGGCGACATCAACAACCGACTCGTCCTCCACCGAAGATTCGGTGGACTCGGTCCCCGTCTCTTTTTTGAGCGGTTTAACCGACTGCGGTTTGATGAGCGGAACTTTTCCGGCAACAATAGGAGCTGCGGGACGTGTCAGCGGCGTGTCAGGTCGTACCGGGGCACCGGGTTTGGGCGGTTTGGCGGAAGGCTTCTGAAAGGATGCCTTGACCTGTCCGGCTTCTTCCTCGGTCAAGCTGGCCAGCGCCGACCCCTTCCCTTCGATACCAAGATTTTTCAGGGTATCTAATATTGTTTTCGTTTCGACCTTGAGCTGTTGAGCCAGCGCGTAAATTCGAATGGACAAGTCTCGACTCTCTCCCAATACCTAAAAGGTGAAAAACTATCTTACATAAAGCGGCATCCTTAGGGTTAGAATTTTGAGAAGTCAGGAATCGGGAGCTGGAAAATCGAAATCAAAACGTCATTCTGTTCGCAGGTTCAAATTGAAAAACCGTGCGAACCTCAACCGACAATATTTAATTTCAATCTCCACTCTTCCAACTCTTAGGTTTTCGCAGAAAAATGATTGCCCGATACACGCTCCACAGCGAAGGAACCGTGCCAAAACAACTTTTACAATCGTACAATATCAATCGGTGATTCAACCCTCGAGTTACAGCGGAGTACCGCCTCCACTCGGGGCTCTTTGTAAAGTTGATTTTGACGCAGTTCCTAAAACGTAAGCGGTCGATAATCAGGTAAACAATTTTCAGGCGAAAACTTAAACTTCCAACTTCTTTCTTCCTATTCCTCTTCCGTTTCGCCGTTCTCCGACTCCGCGGATTCCGACGGTCCTTCCTGACTCCGTTCTTTTTTCTTTTTTTCGTTGTATTCTTCTTCCCGGGCCGCGAATTCTTCGGCCTGAGCGATAATCGACTCGGCTTCATCCAGAGAGATGTCGCCGATCTGCATTAAATCGTTCGGCTCGATAATCGACAGATCATCAAAGGAAAGAAATCCTTCGCCGACAAGTCGATCGGCCAAATCCGAGGTAACGCCTTCAATCAGGGCATACCCTTCAATCGCCTTTTCGAGATCGGCTTCCAGTTCGTCCCGTGTCATGATTTCGACGTCCCAACCGCAAAGCTTGCTGGCCAAACGAACATTTTGTCCTTTCCGACCGATCGCGAGGGATCGCTGATCCTGTTTGACAAGGACAACGGCCCGACCGAGCATCGTACAGAGAATCACCTCCTCGACTTCGGCGGGGCGTAGGGCGTTCGGAATGAAAACCTGCATGTCGGAACTCCACGGCACGACGTCGATCCGTTCGTTGTTCAGTTCATCCGTTACGTTTTTGATTCGGCTGCCGCGCATTCCGATGCAGGCGCCAACACAGTCGACGCGCTGGTCGCTACTGTAGACCGCAATTTTTGTTCTATAACCGGGTTCCCGGGCGATTCCTTTGATTTCGATCACCGCGTCGAGGATTTCCGGGATCTCATTTTCGAACAATTTGAGAACGAGCCCCGATCGGATTCGGCTGAGAATCACCTTGACCCGGTTGCCGGATTTTTTCACGTCGACGATCGTCGCTCGAATCCGATCATTGGGGCGATAAACTTCGCCGGGAATCCTCTCGCTTCGAGGCAGGACGGCTTCGACAGTCGATCCGGCCAAGGAAACGGTCGTCGCTCCGCCGTCGTTTCGCTGAACGACTCCGGAAACCATCTGATCGATTTGAGCCCTATATTCCTCATAGACCGCGTCTCGTTCGGCTTCGCGGATCTTCTGGATCATCACCTGCTTGGCGCTCTGGGCTCCGATCCGTTCAACGATTTCCTGCGGCGAAATCGTATTGCCGTCTCGAGTTCCGGAAATTTCGCCGCTCACCCGATCAATGCTGATTTTGATGACGGATTCTTCACCATACTGGCGTCGAACGGCCGTTGCAATTGCCGCTTCGATGCCGGTAAAGATAATTTCCTTGTCGATTCGCTTATCGCGGTGAATAGCGTCGACAATTCGCAGCACTTCGCTGGGATTCATGTTATATTCCGCTCTCTCTCTCGGGCCGTTGCGTCGTTTGCCGAGCGCTTCGATCCTGTTTTTTCGGGGAGACTGGTCGCCGGAACCGTTTCAAAGTCCGGGTCCGGCGCGCAACTTCCCACCGGAAGACCCGACGTCTCCCAACGACAATAAGCCGACATTCTACACACCGCTTTCCGGAGCGTCAAGATACGCAACAGAAATTGGGAAAAGATAGGGCTCGACTTCTTGTTTTTTTCGCTTTGCCGGAACATAATGGGGCGATCTGATTGATTCCGGGATCACAGGTTCCGGTTCTCGTTTGTTTCGGTTCGTCAATTACGTTCCAACCCTGAAAAAACATGCTTAAAATCGGAATCACCGGACTCGGTTTCATGGGAATGATGCACTATCTGGCCTATCAACGGCTGGAAGGCGTCAAAGTCGTCGCGATCTGCGAAAAACTCAAAGAACGTCTCGAGGGCGACTGGACGAAAATCAAGGGAAATTTCGGGCCGCAGGGCACGATGATGGATCTTTCCGGCATCGCAACCTACACGGAGCTTTCCGACATGCTCGCGAATCCGGAGGTCGACGTCGTCGACGTCTGTCTGCCGCCGAGCGCCCACGCCGCCGCCGCAGTTGCCGCTCTCAACGCCGGAAAGCACGTTCTGTCCGAAAAGCCGATTTCCCTGAAACTCGCCGAAGCGGATTCCATGGTTGCAGCGGCAAAGAAAAACAACCGAATCTTTGCGGTCGGACACGTCCTACCGTTTTTCACCTCGCACGGTTTCGTTCTTGATGTCGCCCGAAGCGGTCGTTACGGAAAACTGCTCGGCGGACATTTCGACCGCGTGATCTCCGATCCGACTTGGATCGCGAACTTTTACGACATGGAAACTTGCGGCGGACCTTTGCTCGACCTCCATATCCACGACGCCCATTTCATCCGATTGCTCTTCGGGATGCCGACATCGGTCCAGAGCGTCGGACGGCTCCGCAACGGCGTCCCCGAGTATTTCAGCTCGCAATTTCTTTTCGACGATCCGGAACTCGTCGTGACGTCGATCAGCGGAGCGATCGGACAGCAGGGACGGCCCTTTATGCACGGCTATGAAGTCCATTTCGAAAAGGCGACGCTGCTCCACGAATCGTTCTTCGGCGCGCCGCCGACCGTCCTGACCGCCGACGGCAAGGTCGAGAAGCCGGAACTTCCCGCGATTGACGAAATCCAGGTTTTCGCCAACGAACTCAAGGAAGCGACCGACGCGATTCAATCCGGAAAACCGTCGCCGATCCTCGACGGCGTCCTGGCCCGTGACGCCCTGAACCTCGCCCTCAAAGAAATGGAAGCGATCAAAACGCGAAGCCCGGTCAACGTTTGAGCTTCTTCGAGGTTTATCGCGTCGCATGGCGACGCGGTTAGGCTTTCGCCAGAAAGTTTCATACCAAAAACGGAGAGGTGATAGGGTGAAAGAGTGAGAGGGTGGGAGAGATGTAACTGATTGATAAAACGTATCTTGCATTTTCCCTTTCACTCTCTCACCCTTTCACTCTTTCACT
>JAVBQW010000150.1:0-21444 GCA_031548665.1 Thermoguttaceae bacterium | reverse complement strand
TAGCCGCGTCGGCCTCCGACGCGCTCCGCGGTCGGCGAGCCTAACACCGCCCGATTGCCCAATTCACCGCGTCGGAGGCCGACGCGGCTAACAGGATATTATGACGACAAGCGTAGTATTGGTCGGCGTCGGCGGACAGGGAATTCTTTTGGCCAGTGAAATCGTCGCGCAAGCGGCGGTCGCGGCCGGATACGACGTGAAGACGAACGAGGTTCACGGCATGGCCCAGCGCGGCGGCTCGGTGATCGCTCAAATTCGTTACGGCAAGGAAGTTTTCAGTCCGCTCGTTCCCCGGAAAACGGCCAAGGTGCTCGGCTCCCTGGAACGCATGGAATGTCTGCGTTATCTCGATTATCTCGCCGACGACGGGTTGGCGGTCGTTTCGAGCCAGAAAATCGTTCCCGTAACGGTTTCCAGCGGCGGTACGCCGTATCCGGAACTCGGCGAAGCGGAACTCAAACCCTTCTTCCCGAAATTGGTGTATGTCGACGCCGTGGAGCAGGCGACGGAACTCGGCAACGCGAAGGCCGCCAACACGATCCTGCTCGGCGCGATGGCGACGCAACTCGACCTGCCCGCCGAGGCGTGGACGACCGCGATCCGGGAAAGCGTCAAGGAAAAATTTATCGAGATCAACCTCAAGGCGTTCGAATTGGGACGAAATTTAGTCGGGTAAGAAACGATGTCCGAAATCCCCCCTCCTCAACGCGGTCAACTCGTCGCCGACGATTATCTGCTGCAAAAAATCCTGTCTCAAGGTCCTTGCGGGACCGTTTGGCGGGCGCTGGACCAGAAACGCGGCGTCATCGTGACGATTCGGTTCCTGCCGGAAGAATTTCGATCAAACGCCGTGGCGATGGACCGTTTTCGACGGCATTTTCCCGGAGTCCAAGCGTTCCGACATCCGCATGTCGTTTCGCCGGAACGTTTCGTCGAAGATCCGACGGTCGGTCCATTCTGGGTTGCCCGGTTCGTCGAGGGGCCGCTGCTTGAAGACTACGCCATCCAATGGATGCAGGCGGAAGGACAATTTCCGTTTCGGCTGATCTTCGACATTTTGCGACCGATTGCTTCCGCCTTGGACGATGCCCGGGAACGCCAGTTGGCGTATCGGAGCCTTTCGCCGCGCTCCGTCGTCGTCAGTCCGACGGAAGGCGTCCAACTTCTCGGCTTCGATTTGACCGGAATCGTCCGCGAAGCCCTTGATCCGAAACTTCTTTCCGGGGAAATTGAACGTCTGCGATTTCTCGCGCCGGAACAGATCGACGGCCAAGGCGTTTCGCTCTGTACCGACCAATATTCTCTGGGAGCGATCGCTTACGAGCTGTTCGGCGGTCGACATCGGACTCCGGGAGCCGGTCCGTTGCCGCTGCCGGCACAGCCGGAATACGTCAACATGTCTCTGCAGCGAGCCATGTATCGGGATCCGGCGGCTCGTTTTCCTTCCTGCCTGCATTTTCTCGACGGTTTAGCGGGCATTACGCCGGTTCTCTGGCAACCGCTGGCCGTGGTGATGCCGCCAAGCGTTCCTCAGCCGTCCGTCATGGACTCGACGATCCTGATGCCGACTATTCCGCCGCCGTTGGATGTTCCCCCTTCGAACAGTTCGCTTCAGGATTCCGTCGAAACAATGCCGCTCGAATCGGTCTCGAAACCCGTCGTTGAGGCGCTGTCTCCTCTCGAAGCAATCACGTCGTTCGAAAAAATTTCTTCCTCGGCAACTCGAGCCAAGGCGACGAGCATCGCGAAAAAAATCAATCGGGAACGCCGATTCCAAAAATTCTTTCATCTTTGGAACGTCACGGTCCTGATCGTTGTTCTTGTCGTCGCGTTTTCCTTCCGGGAACGGCTTTTTAAGGCTTGGAACCAACGAGCCGTCCAGCAATCGGGAAACGAGACGACGGAATCATTCCTTGATCCACCGAAGTCTCATGCCGACGACTCTTTCCAAACGAACGAGGACCGACCGGAGCCGGCTCTGAAACCTGTTCCGGACGCCCGACCGCCGAAAAAGCCGAAGGAAATCGAATTCAACGGTCCGGAAAATTCACCGTTCAAGGCTCATGCCGACACCGATTCGCCCGATAAGGTTCGTTTTGTCGGAACCTCGGGAATCGGCAAACGAATCGTGTTCGTCGTCGACGCCTCGGCCGCGATGGGCGGCGGCAAACAGACGCCGTTGTCCCATGCCCGGAAAGAACTCGATTTTTCGTTCCAGGATTTGAACGAGTCGCAGCGATTTCAAGTCGTTTGTTTCAACGAAGAAGCAAACACGCTGCCGACCGAAGGAACCGACCTGATGATTCCCGTGTCGCCGTCGAACCTGAAACGGGCTCACGCTTTTCTCGAAACAGTTAAGGGAACCGGTCGCGGCGACCCGGTCAACGCCCTGATCAAGGCGGTTTCGCTGAAACCCGACCTGATTTTTTTCCTTTCCGATGAAAACGCCGTCCAACTTGACGCTGCGCAAATCGAGTTGATCAAGAAGCAGGCCGGAAACATTCCGATCAACGGCGTCGAAATCGGCAGCGGCATGGAACCCGACGATTCGCCGCCGATCAAATTGTTGGCGAACGCCTGTCAGGGGCGCTTCCAATGGGTCAACGCTTCCATGCATAGTCTCGCAAGGGCCGCGAAACAATAAAAATAAAAACCGGAATGGAGCCACCGTGCTTCATTTTCCGGTCGGCGAAATGCCGGTGAGGGCCGTTCAACCGTCATTGCGGCGGGTACGCCTCCATTCCGGCTGTTATTGCAACTTTTTTTAGGAGATTCTCATGATTCGCCAAACAATCCGTTCCGTCGTTTGTCTCCTCTTGGGAGCGTTCTGTTCGACCGCCTTGGCGGCCTCGACGTTGGAGCAAGACTTTCAGACGCCGCCGGACACGACGAAGCCCGGCGTCTATTGGTATTGGATCAACGACAACGTTTCGGCGGAAGGCGTTGTCAAGGATCTCGAAGCGATGCACGAAATCGGTGTCGGCCGCGCGTTTATCGGCAACATCGGCGAACAGGGCGGCGATTACGGCAAAGTCAAACTTCTCTCCGAAGAATGGTGGGAAGCGACCCACGCCGCAATGAAAACGGCGACCCGACTCGGTATGGAAATCGGAATGTTCAACAGTCCCGGTTGGAGCCAATCCGGCGGACCGTGGATCAAACCGGAACGCTCCATGCGGTACCTCGCGTTCTCCGAAAAACTCGTCGCCGGACCGAAGAAGTTCGAAGGCAAACTCGAAACGCCCGGCAATGATTTTCAAGACGTGAAAGTATTGGCGTTCAAAGTGTCGAAAGATGTTTTTGATGCCACGGGAACGACGTTCAAGCTCACGAAGAACGGCGATGTTCTCGAAGCAAGTCTCAAGGCGGATCAAGACGTTGTCCGAGCGATATCAATTTCAACACAAACTCCGGCTCGGGCCAACATCGAGATTTCGGCAAAAATCGAAGGCCAATGGAAACCGATTAAAACGGCCCGGTTCGACCGCAGCAATCCAAGTCTGAACGTCGGCTTCATTCCCTTTGCTCCGGCATTAATTTCTATTCCGGCGACCCGGTCCAAGGAATTCCAACTGAAATTCACCGAAATTCACGGTGCGCCGGAGCTGGCAATCCATTTCCATCGGATGCCGTCCGTTGAATCCGTGGCGGAAAAAAGTTTGGCGAAAATGTGGCCGACGCCGTTGCCGATGTGGGACGCTTATCTTTGGCCGGAACAGCCGAAACTGGACGATCCGACCTTGGCCGTTGATCCGAAATCAGTGCTCGACATCACGAAATTCATGCAGCCGGACGGAACGCTTTTGTGGGACGTTCCCGAAGGCGAATGGAGTATCCAGCGAACCGGAATGTTGACGACCGGCGTTCAAAACTCGCCGGCAACTCCCGAAGCGAAGGGACTCGAAGCCGATAAGATGAGCAAGAAGCACATTGCGTTTCATTTCGACGCCTTTCTCGGCAAAATTTTGGAACGAATTCCCGAAGCGGATCGGAAGTCCTTCAAGGTCGCCGTCGAAGACAGCTACGAAACCGGCGGACAAAATTGGACCGACGATTTCATCGCGGAGTTCCAAAAGGTTTACGGTTACGATCCGACGCCGTACATTCCCGTGATGAGCGGTCACGTCGTCGGCAGCGAGGACCTTTCGGACCGATTCCTTTGGGATCTGCGGCGTCTGATTGCCGACAAGGTCGCCTACGATTACGTCGGCGGACTTCGTGCCGTCGCCAACAAGCACGGTTTGACGACCTGGCTCGAATGTTACGGACATTGGGGTTTCCCCGGCGAGTTCTTGCAATATGGCGGCCAGTCCGACGGAATCGCCGGCGAATTCTGGAACGAAGGCAGTCTGGGAAGCATCGAGAACCGTGCGGCGTCGTCTTGCGGACATATTTACGGCAAGACGAAAATCACGGCGGAATCCTTCACCGCGGGCGGCGGCGTTTACGAACGGTATCCCCGGCTCTTGAAGAAGCGTTGCGACTGGTCCTACACCGAAGGAATCAACGAGTCGCTGCTCCATCTTTACATTCACCAACCATACGAAGACAAGACGCCGGGAATCAACGCTTGGTTCGCGACGGAATTCAACCGCAAGAACACCTGGTTCAAGCAGATGAAACCCTTCGTCGATTACATGCGGCGCTGCATGTTCCTGTTACAGCAGGGACAGAACGTCGCTGACGTCGCTTATTTCATCGGGGAGGACGCGCCCAAGATGACGGGTGTCTGCGATCCGCCGCTTCCCAAAGGATATTCGTTCGATTACATCAACGGCGAAATCATCCGGGACAAGCTCACGGTCAAGAACAACAAACTCGTTCTGCCGCACGGAACGGCGTACCGCCTGCTCGTGTTGCCGAAACTCGACACGATGCGGCCGGAAACGCTCGCCAAGATCAAAACGTTGGTCGAACAGGGAGCGCATGTTCTCGGACCGGCTCCGAAACGGTCGCCGAGTTTGCAGAATTATCCGGCCTGCGACGCCGAAGTTCAGCGTTTGGCCGGAGAACTCTGGGGAGACGCCGCCGGAAAAACGGAAGGGGCCTCGCATAACCTGGGGAAAGGCGTCGTTTTATCCAACATGCGCGTCGAAGACGTGTTCGACGTTTTTCTTTGTCCCCCCGATTGCGTGACGGATCATCCGGACACGCTTTACGTTCATCGAACGCTTCCGGACGGCACGGAAATCTATTTTCTGTCGAATCAGGTCGACAAACCGATTACGTTTTCGGCGACGTTCCGTGTCAACGGCAAACAGCCGGAACTTTGGGACGCCGTCAACGGTTCCATGCGACCGCTTCCCGCTTTCGAGTCGAAAGACGACCAGACGACGGTTCCTCTGGAACTTGATGCTTGGGGCAGCGCGTTCATCGTGTTCCGCAAACCGGGCAAGCCAACGGCGACCGGCTTGGCGGCGAATTTCCCCGAACGGAAATCAGTCGTCGCGCTGAACGGGCCTTGGGAGGTCCGCTTCCTGTCGGACGAACTGCATCGCGGACCCAAAGAACCGCAAGTTTTTGAAACGCTGACCGATTGGACGGCCTCCAACAACGACGCCGTCAAGTATTATTCCGGTCCGGCGACATACAAGACGACGTTCGATCTCGACGCGGTTCCGGCCGGACCGATTGCCGTCGAACTCGGCGACGTGCAGGTCGTCGCCTCGGTGAAAGTCAACGGCAAAGAAGCCGGAGGCGTCTGGACGGCTCCGTGGCGGCTTGACGTCACGCCGCTGCTCCAACAGGGTTCGAACACGCTGGAAGTCGAAGTTGTCAACATCTGGGTGAACCGATTGGTCGGCGACTCCAAACTCCCGGAAGCCGAACGAAAAACCTGGATCACGGTCAATCCGTTCAAACCGGAAACGCCGCTGAAACCTTCGGGACTGCTCGGTCCCGTGACGCTCACGCAAGAAAAATAAGGAAAACGTCCCCAAGACGCGCTGCGCGGCTAAAACGCAAGCGATGGACGGGACGTGATCAACACTCTTCAATACTCGACGCCGAGAAGTTCGGCGGCGAAACCGGGGCCGAGTTCCGTCAGCTCGCGGATCCGAATAATCCGAGCCGGTTTGTTGAGTTCCGTTGCATCCAGCCAAACTTCCAAACGGAAGACCGGCGACTGTTCATCGAAACGGCCAACGACTTGGGCCTTGAACACCGAACCCTGCGTACAAAAATAGGGCTCCAGTTTTTTCATTGTCTCGAAATCCTCGATGATTCCGTGTGTGTACGGCCAGAACGGATAGTTCATCTCGGGCTGGTCGATTTGGTTCGGATCAGAAATTCGCTCGGCGAGAATTCCCTCGAGAATCTCCGCAACGGGAATCGAGGAAAACGACGATTCCGAACCGGCGCCCATCGCGGCGGCGAGTTGGCTGGCGGAATCGAGTTGTTGCGTCAACTCCGAAGCCTGCGAGGTCAAAAGATCATCTTGGGCCGAGAGGAGTTCAAGCACCGTCCGCGACGCTTGATTGATGTTGATCCGACCGACCAACGGCTCGTCGCTCAACGTCAAATTGTCGTAGAGCAGCGGCAGGTAATCGTTCATCTCGGTCGGATCGTTTGAAAACGGCGACGTCGTGTTCGATGTCTGTTGCTGGAGCGAGTCGGCATCAACTCCAGCCTGCTGGGCGGCGTTTGATGCGCTGGAGGAAAGATTCGAAGTCGAAACCCCCGACGACTGAACGAGATCGAGCAACGAATTGATCTTCGTTCCGCTTCCCGAGGAACCCGAGGCGCCGCCCAAGATGCCGCTGAGCGGATTGTTGCTCGTTCCGTCCGTTGCTCCGGACGCCGATTGTCGTCGGTAAGAAAGAATGTAGTCGACCCAATCCTGATTGTCGGGAAACCGTTCTTCGAGCTGCGTTTGCAACTCGTCCAGATCGTCCATGTTGACGTTGATCTTGGCGAGACCGTCCGGCGTAATGTTCGCCTCCCGACTGTCAACCGTCAGGAAGGCCGCCAAGCCGAGATTCAATGAGCCGTCCGTAACGCTGAATTCTTCCAACGTCGATTCGGACGGTTCGCCCAAATCGACGACGCCGTTGCGGTTCCAGTCGACGCCGTAAAGAAGTTTCGGCGTGATTCCTTTGACGAGCAACAATTCGTCGATCGAATCGGGAATTCCGTTCTTCGGATAATACGGCGGATCCAATGAGGCGTAATACTCGTCTTCGGCTCCGTATTCTCGGGACTCGGAGTCCTCGTCCATCCAGTCGAGCAGCGAGTCGGCGATCTCTTCGGTCACGCCGGGGAGCCGCAACAACATGGAACGGCCCATACCGGGCTGCTGCTGCTCGGTTTGCATGATCCAACGGAGATTGATCTTCGTCGATTCGTCTTCAAGACCGTATCGGATTCCTTCACCGAGCAACAGGCCGTCGTCGGAAAGAATGGTGGAAATCACGGAAAAACGGCCGAGACTTTGATAATCGGTTGCGTTTTGTAACGAACCTTGAACCCCGACGTTGCGGCCGATCATCGAAATCGAGCCGTCCGTGACAACGTGTCCCTTGAACTCCGTTTCGTTGTCGTAAAGTCCGCCGAGATCGGCGACGGTGTACGGCTCCTTCATCAAGAGGATTCGCAGATATTCGACGCCGGATTCCGTAAGCAGTCGGGCCTGTGTCTGTCGAATCGAACGATGAGCGCCGCGATGCTCCGCCGTCATGAACTTCGTGAAAACGAGTACCGACAGCGTGAGCAGCGTAATGACGACCAAGACAAGCACGAGGATTGTTCCCCGGCGATCGGCGTTCGATGGCGTTGACATATAATGATTGTTCAAACACCGGGACCACAGGTCCCGGCTCTTTTTTAACCGGCTCTTTTTTGAATTTTCTCCTTATCGCAATTTGAACACGATCGGCTTCGTCGATCGGAATCGCCGTAAAAGATACCAAAGCACGGCCAAGCCGCCGAAGGTCGTCAGCGACAGCGTCGTCGTCCAATCGCCGGCAACGGCGCCCGGCGGTTTCAAGGTTCGTTGCGTCGGATACCAATCGGGATTTCGCCCGATCAACAGCGGGGCGAAGTTCGGTTTGTACGACTCGCCGTCGGAACCCTCTTTGTCGACGACCGCCGAGGATTCGTAGACCCAGAGTTTGTAGAAAAATCCGGCGATGGAAATTTGCTCCGAATAGTCGTCCCCGGAACCGACGGGCATCCCTTTGGGAAGCTCGGTCACGCAGGCGACGACGGGATTCCCCTGCGAGTCGTTCGGGTAAAAATAAATCTGGTAGTACTTTGAGATTCCGTAGAGTTTTTGAACCTCCTTATCGTCGACGAGCGTCGGGATAACCCGCTTCGCGGTCCCGTAAAGCAAGACGAGCTTGTTTCGCTGTTTGTCGGGTTCCGTGAATAAGGGAACAGACGAAAACGATGTTTGGTTCGACTTTTCGAGGGATTCCTTCGCGATGGCTCCGAGACGCCCTTTCGAAGCGTTGCCCGTTGCATGGAGCAGACCGTAGAACGGCTCCCGATCCGTTTCGGTGAATTTGAAGGCCCTACGGAGAATTTCTTTCCGGTCCAACAAACGCAACGGCTCCGCGACCTCCAAATTCTTCTTTTTCAAGTCGGTGATTCGCAGGATCGGAATCCGGTCCAACGAACCGACGTTCATTCCGAGCTTTCCGAGCAGCGTGTCCGGATACCATTCGATTTCCGGGGCGGCAAACAGCGGAAACATCGCGTTCTTTGCTTCGTCGAACAATTCGTCGCCTGACTCCTGGGGCTGCGGAGAAGGTTCGTGATCTCCTGACGGCAATCGTTTGAGATACAGACCGGTCGCGGCAATCCGCTCCCGAATCGGTTCGTTGCGTTTCCAGGAAACGGGAACCGTTGGCGTCAAGAGTTCCATGCGATGTCCGGCGACGAGCAATCGGCAACGGAAAAACATCGGCAACCGGAACACCTGCTGTTGTTTCGGATTCAGCGGCAATTCCTCGACGAAGATTGCCGTTCCCTGCAGGGCAAAGGCTTTGCCGCGATACGTTTTCGGTTCGTCGACCAAGAGCGAAATCGGCATCGGCAACGGAATCGCCCCCTGTTTCAGGAAACTCAACGGCACGGCGCTACGCAGTTCGTTGAGCATGACATAAACTTCTTCCTGTTGTTGCGCTAATGGAATCGTTTCGTCGCCGAGAGCGTTCCAAGCGAAGTCGTCCATCCGGAGCAGCATTTTGGTGAATGTTTCGTCAATCGCTGACAATTCCTGGGCGAGTCCCGTTGACGAAAAGACGAACAGGACGGCAAGGAACAAAACGCCAAGCGTCGAGGCGTCGAGGGGCGATTTTGACTTGTTTTGTTTTTCCGAGTCGTCGGAATTCTTTCGATCCCCTTTGCCGGGATTCTCAATATCGGGAATCACGATCTTGCCGTCGAATTCCGCTTCCCCGTTCCGTGCGAGTTCGAACTTGAGCCGGTTTCGGCGTTCCGTTTGCCGACTGAGTGTACGAAGCGTCAACCAAACGACGACCAGGAGAATGATGATTTGCCAAAAATACTTATCCAACCACCATGCGGCCGAACGCTTTCTTTCGATTTCTTTTTTTGCATCGGGAAACCAATGAAGCGTTTTGGCGAGGATCGTTGGCGCAGAGACTTCTTCATTCTCTGCGGAGAGAAAAAGTTGGCGTTTGTAAAAGAATCCGGTAAGTTCGACCTTTTCTAACAAGTCGTCGCCCAACGGCATGTCGTCGGGAACCGCTGTCGAACAGACCGTGATTGGAACGTGCTTTTCGTCGTTCAAGAGGATCCAAGATTCGTAAAATCCTAGCGGTTTCGACGGTTCGGCGGACGGTTCCGCGAACGGCGACGACTCTTTTCGCTCTGGAATAAATTGGCAACGGAGCAGTTTCCCGCGAACGGAAACGAGCCGTCCACGATATTCGCTTGGTTGGCGGCTCAATTCGACGAATCCGACCTCGGCAAAGGCCGTTCGCTTCAAATCCGTTTCCGACGAATCGTGGAGAATTCCGAAGAGATAATCCCAAGCCGGTTTTTCCACGGCCCGGGACAACGGCGTGTCGTCTTCGATTGATTCCAAACGTTCACGGTCGACGGTCGGAGCCGCTGCGGCGTCAACCCCAAACAGACAGAGGAAAATCAGAACACCCTGGCGGAAAATATTTGACATCGTCTTTACGTCTTGGTAAATTGACCCGGAAAGTCGTTGTTTTATGAAACGTCGTCGCAGGAGTCCGACAAAATTTTTGAAAGAAAAAAGCTTCGGAACTTGCAATGTTGTCGACGATCTGTTATCCTCTTCGTGTTCCTCTTCCCTTGCGATTTATTATACGTCGTGCCCCTGTAATTTGGTAGGGTCGCGTTTTTTTTATGGAAAACGACGGATCAGATAAAGATCATGGACCAATATCGTGCAACCTCTTTCGGACGGCGTTCTCGGACTTTTTTCGTCCTCCGTTTTTTTTCTTTCGTCGTTGCTTGCCTTTTGTTCTTGTCGCCGGGCTTTTCAGCGGATGACGCGGAAACTTGGTCGAAAATGCTCGACGGACTCAAAACGCAAAAGTATTATGATACGGCGTTGGAGTATCTCGACTGGATGAAATCGAGTCCGCTCTGTCCGTTGTCGTTGAAAAAGCAGCTCGATTACCAAATCGCGATGACGCATCTCGACGCGATTGAGGATGCGGCGATGTTCCTGCCTCGCGACGAGCACATGAAAAAATGTCGTGAGGCGCTCGACAAATACCTCAAAGAAAATCCGAACGGAGCGTTCGTCTTCGATGCCGTTTCGACGCAGGGGCGGCTCCTGATGGAAGAAGGGCGAATCGACGTTGCTCGCGCCGACGCTGAAACGACCAAAGAATCCGAACGCGAACCCCTCAAAAAGAAAGCGAGGGAAGCATTTAAGCAGGCGCTGCCGTTTTTCGAAAAAGCCGATGCTCTGGCATCGGAAAACGCGAGAAAATTAAGAGACGTCAAACAAGCAAACCCTGCTGCCGTGAAAGACGACGAGTTGTTCGGCGCCTACGGAAGATTTCTTGCCGGAAAAATTCTTATCAATCTGGTCAATTCGGATATCGCGAAGACGCATGCGCCGGGAAGCAAGGAATTCAAGGACGGACTGACCGATGTTGCGAAAAATTTCGCGAAACTCGGTGCGACGTATAACGAATACTCTGCCGGGTTTGAGGCGAAACTCTATGCCGCGAAAGCGTATAAAGATCTCGGCGACTTGAAGCAAGCCCGAGCGATTCTTGGAGAGTTGAACGTGCTTCAGGGCGACGAGTTCATCACGATTCGTACCGAGTCGTTGCTCCTTGCGCTCGAGATGAATCTTACGGAAAAGAAACCGGAGAACTACGCCGACTCCGTCAATCGAGTCCGAGGATGGAACGATTCTTCTCCCGTTGCCAACAAGCTGTCCCGGGAAGGTCAGCAAATCTTTTTGCTCGGAGCGAAAAACCTTATCGCTTACGCCGAGACCGTCAAAGACAAGCGAGCCGAGTTTGATAGAGCAATGCGTGAAGCCGGTGCTTTTCTCCGACAAGTTCGACCGACATATCCCGCCTATGCTAAGGAAGCTCAGGAAATCCTGCGGATGATCGGCGGTGTCAAAACGAACAAAAGCGAGCCGCAAACCTACGCCGAGGCCAAGGATTACGCCGACGACGATTGGAAAGATTTCGTCGTCGCCTATCAGGACATGCAGGATGCCAAAAAGCCGGAAGACCAAAAGAAAGCCAAGGCCAAGCTGGAAGAGATCGGTAAAACTTGCGTGGCGTCTTTTAATCGGGCAATCAATATGCGGGAAGAAGGAACGCCGATCTCCGAAGTCAACGCGATCCGTCTGAACTTGGTTCGAGTCTATTGGTTTGAAGGCAAAACCTTGGAAGCCGCGATTCTTGCCGACTATCTCACGCAACGTTATTCCGGTGATCCTGAGGCCGATAAAACGGCGGGTCTTGCCGTTAAACTTTACCGACAGGTTTTCGTTGAAGACAAAAAGGCCGGAAACGATTCCTCGGCGGTCGCAGCCCGACTGCTGAGTCTCTGCGACTTCATCATGAAACGCTGGGAAGGGAAAGATGTTGTCGGTGAAGTCCAACTGCTCCAAATCGACACCGCGATCGACAACGGAAATATTGAGGAAGCGAAAAAACTGCTTGCCAAAACGGCCGAAGGAACACCCCAACGGGCAGCAGCCGAACTCCGTATCGGTCAGTCGCTCTGGAATAATTACGCCGCCGCGATGCGACTTCCAGAAGATGCCGAAGGGAAGCCCGATAAAAAAGCTCTCGATGTAATGGTTGCCGAAGCTCGAAAACAGTTCGAAACGGGTCTTACCGGCAAGATCAAACTGATTGAATCCGGTAGCGACAAGGTCGATGCGTCGTCCGTCATTTCGGCGCTGCTTCTCGGACAAATTTGTATGAACGTCAACGACGCCAAAGGCGCTATTGCTTGGATGACAAATAAATTCGTCGGTCCGATCACGTTGATGGACAATCCGCCTCCCGGTGTCGTCCTCGACGACAACATGAAGTTGACCTGCGTGATGACCGTGCTTCGTGCCTATGTCGGAACGGAAAGCCTCGACATGGCCGAGAAGACCATGGACAAACTTGAGTCGTTAATCAAGGAACAGACCGCCGCGAAATCCGATGACGTCGAAGAAAAACAGGCCGGAGAGCGTCGATTGACGCAAATCTATGTCTCGCTCGGTCGACAACTCGAAAGCCGACTCAAGGAACTGAACGAAGCCGGAGAGTTCGACCAGGCTGAAAAGGTCGCAAAGGGATTTGAACTCTTTCTCATGAGAATTAAGGACCGTGGCGAAGCCAACTCGTTCCAATCACTTTATTGGGTTGCGGATACGTTTTATCGCCTCGGCAGTGGTTTGACGACCGAAGGTAAAAAACTGCCGCCGGACGCCGAAAATTACTACAAAAAAGCCGCTGCAACCTACGTCGACATCAAAAAACGTCTTGTCGACGAGCCGGATTGGGCTCCCGAACGGGCAGAGAAAACGATTGACGTTCGATTGGCCGAGTCGCTCCGTTGCATCGGAAAATACGCCAACGCCATGAAATTCCTCGCCGCCATTCTTGAAGAAGACGGTAACCGAATCGACACGCAAATCGAAGCCGCCAAAACTCTTGAAGCGTGGGGGAGTGAAGACTCAAAAAAATACTACACGGCGATTGCCGGTCGTGATCCCGGTCCTTTCGTTTGGGGATGGAACGGAATCATCAAGCGAACGTCCTCTGATGTGGAGAAGTTCGGAGAAATCTATTACGATTCCTATCTCAGCAAGCTGCGTACCTGTCTTGCGATTTATAAAGCGGAAACCGACGTAGCGAAAAAAGACAAGGTTCTCAAAGGCGCTTTGAAAGATATTTCGTTGTTGGTGTCGACGCGACCGCAACTGGGGGGACCGGAGATTTTCGCCAAATTCGACCAGCTTTACAAAAATATCCAGAAAGCCGAAGGAATTACCAAGCCGCAAACGCTCAAGGAATTCCAACAGCAAGTCGAGATCAAGATTCCCGAGGTCAATGTCGCGCAAACGCCAACGACCGAAGAAACGGCTCCCCTGCCGAAAGCGGATGACAAACCAAAGGAATCCGTTGCCGCGGCGCCGCCATCGAACATGGTGATGTTTATCGCGATCGGTGTTGCCGCCGTGTTATGTATCCCGTTGATTATCGTTTTCACCCGCAAGAAGAAAGTCGTTAGGAAAAACGAAAAAATCGTGATTCCCGGCGCCAAGAAATAATTCGTATTCTCCATTGACCCGCTATTGCGGCGCTTCCCTATTATCCTCCAGAATCCCTACCCCGTTTCGGGAGTTCAACATGAAACATTTTTCATCGCTTGTTTTTGTTTCGCTTGTCGCCTTGTCGTTGTTCGTTGACGTTGCTTTGGCGGACCGGATTACGATGTTCGAGGGAAAAGGGCGTCCCGTAACCGGTTCGGTCATTTTGATCACACCGGAAAAAGTTACGGTGGACATTAAAGGCGAGAAACAGGAAATCCCGGCAAACGTTATTGCGGCGACGATGTTCGAAGGAGAACCGTCCGCCTTGACGTCGGCCCGAAACGCCGTGACCGGCAGCCGGATGCAGGAAGCGATCGACGGCTTGGCGAAAGTCGACCAGAAAACCTTGACAAACGATGGCATGAAACAGGATTATGCCTATTGCCTCGCTTACGCCAAGGTAAAGCTCGTGTTGGCCGGAGGCGGCGACGCGGCGGATGCAGAAAAGGAGCTTTTGAATTTCATTAAGAACTTCAAGACGAGTTATCATTATTACGAAATCTGCGAGGTCTATGGCGATCTCATGGTCCAGCAAAGCCGCTTTGAAGACGCGAAGAAATCCTACGCCGTCTTGGCTAAAGCCCCTTGGCCGGAATACAGTCTCAAGGCGACGGTTGCGCTTGGTATGGCGGAAATCAACGAAAAGAAAGCTGACTCCGCGAAGGCAAATTTCGAGTCGGTCATCGCGTCGACCGACAACTCTCCGCAGGCGGAGCGGCAGAAAAGTATCGCGAAAATCGGTTTGGCTCTCTGCCTGGTTGACGAAAAGAAGTTCGATGAAGCAATCAAGACCTTGGAACAAATTGCCCGGGAAGCCGGTAGCGAAGATTCTTCCTTTCAAGCGCTCGTCTACAATTCGTTGGGCAACGCTTACGATCAAGCCGGCAAACCACGCGACGCGGTGCTCGCTTACATGCATACGGATATTCTTTTTTCGGCGGCCCGAAGCGAACACATCAAGGCGCTGATGGAACTCGCCAAACTTTGGAAGAAAATTCAACGGACCGACCGCGCCGAAGACGTCGCCAAACGCCTCAAGGATCAGTATAATATCGTGGCGAAGTGAGGGGTTAGGAACCAGGGGCCAGGGACAAGTCAATTCAAATCGAGCGGAGCTCGACGGATTGCTTGCCCAGACTGCTTGGTTCTCGCCTGATCTCTCTTCCTGCCCCTAGCCCCTTGCCGTCAGCCTCTAGCCCCTAAAAATCCATGTTCAAAAACGATTCGATGTATCGACTGTTTGGTTTGTTCCTCGTTTGCTCGGCGTTGTTCTATTTCTCGTTCATTTCGACGACATTGAGTACGAATTCGGCCGGTGCTGTTGCTTTGGCCCAGGAAGACGCGGATGTTGCCGCAGCGAGTGATGAGGAAGGGGCTCCCGCCCAAGCGGCACCGGTTACGGAAAGTTATCTCATCTGGTACATCAAGGCTCTCGGTCCGATTTTCGCGCCGGTCTTTTTCATTCTGTCGGTAGTTTTCGTGACGCTCGTCGTTCTCAACTGGATGGCGATCACCCGAAACAATATCATGCCGCAGGCGATGATCGACCAGTTCTCGGCCCAGCTTGAAGAGAAAAACTATCAGGAAGCCTACGAAACGGCCAAAGCCAGCGACTCGCCGCAGGGAAAAATTCTCGCCGGCGGTCTCGCCAAAATGGGCAGCGGTTACGAGGCGGCTCAGCAATCGATGTCGGATATTGCCGAAGAGGAAATCATGCGGCTTGAACATAAACTCGGATACATTTCCATGATCGCCGGGCTCGCCCCGATGATCGGGCTGCTCGGAACCGTTTATGGTATGGTCGAGTCGTTCAACGTCATCGCCCGGTCGGCGAGTGCTCCGCAGGCCAGTGAATTGGCCGGTGGTATTTCGACCGCTTTGATCACGACGGAAGTCGGGCTGTTCATCGCTGTCCCGGCAATCGTTTCCTACGAATACCTTCGTAACAAACTCGCTCTGCTTATCCTTGAACTGACCGTCCAAACGGAAAATCTCATGAACCGATTCAAAGGACAGGGACCGGCCTAAATACGGAAAATATTGTCGTCATCCCCGCGCAGGCGGGGACCTAGAGAACAGATTTTGATATGCTCTTGCACACGATATTGACGGATGCAAACAGGTTGTAATATCTTTCGTCTAGGTCCCCGCCTTCGCGGAGATGACGGGCCTTTTTTCGCAAAAAATGTTTTTTCCATTTCCTAGAGCAAGATTTGTGAAAACGCTCTCCACGAACCATGTCCCATGAAATTTAAAACAAAATCTCAAAAGAAGGAAATCGACCTGACGTCGATGATCGACGTGACGTTTTTGCTGATCTCCTTCTTTATGGTCCTGGTCAATTTCTCCGAAGCGGACCAGAACGAACGCATCAAACTGCCGGTCAGCGAGTTGGCCAAACCGCCGGATGAAGCGCCGTCACAAAACGTAACGTTGCAAGTCCTGAAAAGCGGCAACGTCCTCTACGCAAACGCCGAGTACGACCTCGAAGGGCTGAAGGCCAAACTGGAGTTTCACAAACGTTTTTTGAACGTGATCAATGTCAAATTGAAGACGGTCAACGTTATCGTTCGCGCCGACGGACGTTGCGAAACGGCAAAGGTCCAGGATGTCATTGATCTTTGTCAGTCCTTGGGATTCGAAAATTTCAAATTGCGAGCGAAACAGGATAATAGATAATCCGCAACAAAAAACGGACAAAAGCATTTCTTCCCGGTTTGCATATTTATGGAACGTAAAAAACGATGCCAGCGAAAAGTGCAGATGGATATGACACCGATGATCGATGTCGTGTTCAACCTGCTGATTTTCTTCGTCATGACCTTCAAAATCATTGCGCCGGAAGGCGACTTCGCCATCAAGATGCCGCCGAAAGGTGCTCCTCCGAGCAGTATCGACACGCCGCCGGAACCGATTCGCATCCGACTGTCCGCCGACGCCGGCGGGGGGCTCTCGCTGATCAGTTTCGGCGAAAAGCCTCTTGGTAAAAACTTCCTGAACTTGCGAAAAGCGGTGCTTCAATACGTTTCGGCTCGCGGCGGACCCGGTAAATCCGACGCCGAAGTCGAACTGAATCCCGATCCGCATCTTCGTTACGAATTCGTCATCGAAGCGATTACCGCCGTGACCGGCGAAATCAAGGGCGGACAAATCTACAAAATTTGCGATAAAGTCAAGTTCGCGCCGCGTCGTCCCGGCTAGAGGATGCGCTTCGCGGCTAAAACGCAAGCGGACCGCCAAACGGGTACGAAATTTTTGAACGGAAGAACCATGATGAAACATTTTGCCTTTTTCTGCGTCCTGTTCCTGTTTCCGCTTGTCGTTGTTGCGGCGGAAAGTTTTCCCGTCAAGGAAGCCTTGGAGCCCTACATTGAGAACGGTGAACTGCCCGGCATGGTCACGGTGATCGCGACAAAGGAAAAAATCCTGCAAACCGACGCCGTTGGATTTGTCGATCTCGAATCGAAACGGCCGATGAAGTCCGATACCGTGTTCTGGATCGCGTCGCAGACGAAACCGATCACGGCGGTCGCCGTCATGATCCTCGTCGACGAAGGAAAACTCTCGCTCACGGAACCCGTTACGAAATACCTGCCGGAACTGAAAGATCTCAAAGTCGTTGCGGAAAAAGACGACAAACACACGGTTCTCGTTCCGGTCGACAAACCGATCACGCTGGAAATGTTGCTGAGCCATACAGCCGGTTGCGAATTCCTGACACCGTTTCAAAGCAAGCACAAAATCGACTCGTTGCCGCTTGGCGAGTTCGTGACGACCGCCGTGATGACGCCGCTGAAAAGCCAACCGGGAACGACGTACAATTATTCCAACGTCGGAATCAATCTCGCCGGAGCCGCCGTGGAACGGGCTTCCGGAATGCCGTTCGAGGATTTTTTGGCGAAACGAATCTTCGAACCGCTCGGGATGACGGAAACGACGTTCTTTCCCGATGCCGCCTTGTTGGAACGATTGGCGACGACTTATTCGTTCGATAAGGAAAAGTCGAAACTCGTTTCGTCGCGAACCGGGTTCATGACGTATCCCTTGGACAGTAAGAAGCGATATCCCGAGCCTGGCGGCGGGCTCTTTTCGACGCCGAACGATCTGGTGAAATTCTTCCAGATGCTCCAAGGCAACGGCGAATTCAACGGCAAACGCATCCTTTCGGAAGCCGCGGTCAAGGAAATTCAAACGAAGCATACCGGTTCGTTGCCGAATCCCTACGGACTGGGCGTCAGCACGAACAACGGCGTTTACGGACACGGCGGGGCTCTTGGAACCGATGCCGTCGTCAACACGAACAATGGTCGCGTTCTGCTTTACTTCATTCAACATCAAGGACTTTCGAAGTCCGAAGAAGCGAAGAAAAAGTTTTACGAGATCGGCAACCGACCGTAGGGCGGCAGGGCCGCCTGCCAAACTTATTTCAACGACGCTTCCGCTCCGGCGCCAGAACCCGCGAGATGGTCGCTTTGCTCCCGATCTCGCTAGCGCGTCACCGAAAATTCACGATCATTGTGAATAGAAAATTGAACACGCAGATCGAATGACTCAACCTGAAACCCTTCCGACGCCGGGCAAGACACCGCAAACCGTTCTGTATGGTATCCGACCGTTTCGCTTGGCGATCTGGCGGGGACTGGCGGTGCTGCTCCCGCCGTTGCTGACGATCGTCATCTTTCTTTGGGGCGGCGGTACCGTCAAATCGTACGTCCTTGATCCGCTCTTTCAAGGGGCGAGGTATGTCCTGATCGTCACAACGGCGAAAATCGTTCACGAAAAGGATCTTTTCAAGGACGCTCCAGCGGTGGATCGCGCAAAAAAACCGGCGACCTATACATACAAGGGAACCAGTTTTTCCCGTGTCGGCGACGGAACTTATGTTCCGACCTATGTTCTGGAAAGTATTCAGGAATCGGTCTCGGCGGGGACGATCGACACGCCGCTGACCGGGTTGGAAGTTTACCATCGGTACGTCGAACAGACATATTTGAAACCGCAACTTTTTTTTCCTGTTTTTTGCTTCCTTTTTATTCTTCTCGTCTATCTCGTCGGAAAGTTCATCGCGGCGGGAGTCGGTCGATTCTTCTGGATCCGCTTCGAAAAGGTGGTTGAACTGGTTCCGCTGGTTCGTGAAGTCTACGGAGCAGTTAAACAGGTCAGCGATTTCATCCTTTCGGAGCACTCGGTCCAGTTTTCCCGGGTTGTCGCCGTTCAATGGCCGCGACAGGGGATCTGGTCGCTGGCTTTCGTAACCAGCGAAGGATTGGTCGACATCGAAAAAGCGGCTGGCGAACCGGTTTATTGCGTGTTGATTCCGACTTCGCCGATGCCGATGACCGGCTTCACAATGCATGTCAAACGCAGCGAAATCGTCGAGTTGTCGATCACGCTCGATCAAGCCCTCCAAGTTATCGTGAGTTGCGGCGTCGTCGTTCCACGCCGTTCCTCCGACGCTTCGCTTCCGGAAACGCTTGCTACCGTTCAACAGGCGATCGCCGACGTCGAATCCCAAGGACCGTGACCACAGGTCACGGCTCGTTAGGTCGCGTCGTTAGGTTACGGCTCGTCAGATTGCGGCTCGTTTTCGAAAGTCTCTAAAACAGGCCGGTGATTCGACCGTGGGAGTCGATGTCGACCCGTTCGGCGGCTGGCGACTTCGGAAGACCGGGCATTGTCATGATTTCGCCGGTCAGGACGACGACGAACCCGGCGCCGGCGGAAACCCGGACGTCGCGGATCGGAACGTCGAAACCGGTCGGACGACAGCGCAACGTCGGGTCGGTTGAAAACGAATATTGCGTTTTCGCCATACAAATCGGCAAACGGTCGAAACCGAGCTCTTCCAGATCGGCAAACTTTTTCCGAATCTTTTTCTCGACGGTGATCCCCGCGGCTCCGTAAATTCGACGGCAAATTGTTTCGACCTTTTCGAGAAGCGGCATCTCGTCGGGATAGAGCAGTTTGAATTCCGATCGCTCGTTTTCGGCGACGGCGACGATCATTCGGGCAAGCTCCTCTGCTCCCGCTCCGCCGTGAGCGAAATGGTCGGCCCGAGTCGCTTTGACGCCGATTTCGTCGCATTTTTCGACAATCCAGCGGATTTCCTCCTCGGTGTCGGTCGGAAAAACGTTGATCGCGACCACGGCGGGAACGCCGTAAAGCCGCATGTTTTCGAGATGCTTCCGTAGATTATCGAATCCCGAAGCCAAGGCGTCGACGTTCGGTTGCTTCAACTCGGCCAACTCGACACCGCCGTGGTATTTCAAGGCTCGAACCGTCGCAACGACCACGACGGCCGCCGGCGTCAACTTGGCTTGGCGGCATTTAATATCGAAGAATTTCTGCGCTCCGAGATCGGCGCCGAATCCCGCTTCGGTGACCGTGTAGTCCGCGAGTTTCAACGAAAGTTTCGTTGCCAACAGGCTGTTGCAACCATGCGCGATGTTTGCGAACGGCCCCCCGTGAACGATCGCCGGGTTGCCTTCCAACGTTTGAACGAGATTCGGTTTCAATGCGTCTTTCAAGATCGCGGTCATCGCTCCGGGAGCCCGTAATTCTGCGGCGGTGATCGGTTTTCCTTCCGGCGTGTAACCGACGATGATCTTTTCGAGACGTTCCCTGAGTTCGAAAATCGATTCGCTTAAACAGAAAATCGCCATGACTTCGGAGGCGACCGTAATGTCGTATCCCGCTTCCCGGGGAACGCCGTTGATCGCGCCGCCGAGACCGACGATGATTTTTCGCAGGGCTCGATCGTTCAAGTCGACGACTCGGCTCCATGTGATGTTTCGCGTGTCGAACCGCAACGCGTTGCCGTGATGCAGATGGTTGTCGAGCATTGCGGACAGTAGATTATGGGCCGACGAAATCGCGTGCAGGTCGCCGGTAAAATGGAGGTTGATGTCTTCCATCGGACCAACTTGGGCGTGTCCGCCGCCGGCCGCGCCGCCCTTCATGCCGAAGTTCGGGCCGAGCGACGGCTCCCGCAAACAAACGATCGACTTCTTGCCGATTCGGTTCAACGCGTCGGAGAGGCCGACGCTGGTCGTCGTCTTTCCTTCACCGGCCGGAGTTGGGCTGATCGCCGTGACGAGAATGAGCTTGCCGTCCGGTTTTTCGTCTTGCTGCTCGATGGCGTCGAACGAGATTTTCGCCTTGTAATGTCCGTAACTCTCGATTTGATCGTCCGAGAGCCCCAGCTTTTCGGCAATCCGGCGAATAGGGAGCAACGACGCCTGTTGAGCGATTTCAAGATTGGAAAGATGCGAGGTTGTCATAGTAAAAAAATGAAAAACAGGAGCCGGGACCTGTGGTCCCAGTTTTGAAAAATCGAAAAATATTCTCGGTCCCGGCGACGTGGAGATGGATTAAGCTTGTTCGGAAACTACCGTTTTACAGACAATGGGCATTGATTTTTCAGAGCCTCGCCCGTCAGGAAGCGGTTCTTTTCGGGGCAACCACTCCCCGACGGTCGCGGCTCTGATTCCCAACATTACAGTTTCCGAACAACTCTACTACCCTGCCAAGCCTAAAATTGCTTTTAGCCACGGAAGACACGGAAGGAACACGGAAGGAGATGATGCAAGGAATTTCTCCGTGATTTTTCCGTGTCTTCCGTGGCAAAATATTGATAAAATATGCTTTGGCGTTGT
>JAVBQW010000153.1:0-9689 GCA_031548665.1 Thermoguttaceae bacterium | reverse complement strand
GGGAACTACCGCACCGCGATCGAAGCCGTGCTGGAAGTCTACTCCGGCGTTCCCGTCGATGAATTCGAGCCGAAAACGTTGGTTGTCATTCAAAAACGGTTCGAGCAACGCGGCTACGCCCGGGGATACTGCAACAAGCTCATCAACCTCACGCGGACGATTTTCCGCTGGGGAGTCTCGCAGGAACTGGTTCCCTCAACAGTCGCCGACGCCCTGAAATACGTTCGCGCTCTCCGCAAGGGGAAAACCATCGCCCCGGAAACCGAACCGCGTCAGGACGTTCCCGATGAAGTCGTCGAACGCACCCTCCCGGCTCTGCTTCCCACCGTCGCCGCAATGGTTCAAGTGCAGCGGCGAGCGGCCATGCGTCCGAACGAGGTTTGTCGAATGAAGGTCGGCGACATCGACCGCAGCGGTGAAATCTGGCTCTACCGTCCGGGCCAGCACAAGGGAACATGGCGGGGACACGACAAGGTTGTTCCTCTTGGCCGTCCGGAACAGGAAATCATCGGCCCACGGCTCGAAGGCAAAGAGCCGGATCAACATGTGTTCTCGCCGCGTGATGCCCTCGAAGAAAAGAAGGTCCGTGATTCGGCGAATCGAAAGACCAAGGTACAACCGTCGCAGGTCAAGCGGAAGGAAGAACGAGCCGCCAATCCACAGCGGAACGTTCGCGATCACTACGATTCCGGTTCCTACGGCCGATCCCTCGCTCGGGGCATTGAGTTGTTCAACAGGCATATCGAGAAACAGAAAAAGGAGAACACCGAGAAGGGAATCGACATCCCTTTGGCTGATCCGCTCCCCCACTGGACACCGTACCAGCTCCGACACGCGGCGGTTACGGAAATTACCAAAACGGATGGTCTCGACGTCGCCAGGGCGGTCGCCGGTCAAAAGACGATCAATATCACGCAACGGTACAATCACGCCGACCAGAAGATTGCGATCCGGCACGCGGAAAAGAGATCAATGCCGAAGGCGGAAGAACGTCCGCGGGAATAAGAAGCCCGATGCAATCGGGAAATGGGCTCGGAAACGTCCGGCCCGGAAAACGCTGTTCACTTTGCCGTGAGCGGCGTTTTCCTTTTCTTGGCTATTTTTTGAATTGCCGCATATACTCGCCGACCGTCTTGAATTCCGGGTGATCGAGCGGCGTATCGGCGGCGATTTTCGTTCGATAGAGCATCAGCTTTCCCTTGTGCGGAATCGGCTCGACCATCGCAGCGGAGTTCGAGACGTGAAAGTCGTAATCGGGCCGGTCTTCCGTTCCGACGCTATCGATTTGATCCAAACAAGCGATCCCCACGACGTGGCAGCGGGTGAAGCAATCCTGATCTTTCTGTTCCATGAAGCCGGGGTACGCCGTGGAGCCCGGAGCCGGTCTACGCCTGATCCATTCCGTGACGGCCAAGTGAGAGTTCCGCATTCCCCTCAGGATCAACAGTCGGGCAACGGATTGCCGTCTTCCCCGCTGAAGGTGCGCCCATGCCCCAACCGCTCGAAGTTCTCGAAGTGACCGGAACCAGCCCGTTGCGGGTTGTGCGCGTGTCGTCGAAGCACTATCGGCTGGAGGGTGAGGAAATCCTGTTCGAGTTGATCCCGTCGACGATGCGAATGAAGCCGGTCGAATCGAACGCGGCGAGAAATCCGCTTCAACTCGTTACGAAAAATGAGGAAATCATTATTCAGGGCGACAACGCTTGCAGTCTCTCCTATTCGGAATGGTTGATCGTTCACCGCCTGAATGAAACCAAGAGCCGAACCATGTCGATTGACGACGCCTGCAATGAGGAGTTGGGCGAACGACTTTGGGAAATAAACGATGTGCCGGGTACGGAATACTTGCGGAGCCTTGCAAGCAAAATCACGACCAAGTTGTCAAAAGGCGGAATTATTGCACGGATACGATTTAGTAGAAACGAAAACTTTCACGGATTTTCCTTAACCATTCCCGACAAGGAGCAAGAGAATGAGACGTAACACGAAACCGCTGAAAAAGCGTAAGCCGACATACAAAGACCCGACGCCGAAAGAAATCGCTCGGGCTTGTGCCGAAATCCGAGGCCGTAAAATGCCGCTGCAAGCGTTCGAGATGCGAACCATCGACGGTACAGTCAAAATGAAACCGGTGCGATTTTACGACCCCGACGAACTCGAAACCGCCCCCGTCTGGTGAGGCGATCCCCAAAACATTTCAACTTCCATCACAGGAGATTTTCCCATGTCAGTAATTGATACAAAAAATGAACGTATGCACCAACCGCCCCAGACACCGCCGTTCGCCCCGCAATATTGGTACAACGGATTTAGCGACGATACTTGCGATCCCGCAATGAACGGAATGCCGTTTGAGCCGCTGGCGTTTCGCGAGAAGCCGATTCGGTTGGTGAGTCAACCGGGATTCTTCTTTTATCGTGACGGGGAAAAGTTGCTCTCGCAAATCAATTGGGAGCGTTTCGATCCTTACGGGCTCCTCGAACCGTCGCCGACTTGGGCATTGGAAGAGGGGCGACAACTTTACGAAAACGCCAACTGCATCACGTCGGTTTTCGAATTGCGGCGAAACGGTTGCACCGACCTGGCTGTCATCGGTGCCGTTTTCTATCTTGGGTTGAAATCGATGATGCGAGAACTGCTCGCCGAACCGCACGCAAAAAAATATTTTCGCGACACGATCATTGCCGCCGTTCAAGACTGACCGGCGGAGTTGTCGACAATTTTTCCCCAATTTCCTTGGCAAAGGTTTTTGGGGGGAAATCTGTCGAAAAATCGCATTTAATATCTGAATTTAGAACAAAAACGCCTGCTTTGAATCGTGTGATGATCGACTTGATTATTGTGATGAAGAAAAATGAACGAAAAGACGTGAAAATTGCTTGACAGAAAGCAAAACGGCGTTAGGATTGAATACGTAACTGCTACCACTAACGCATACTGACGATTTCTTTTTTTGATGAAGGAGGTTGAAATGATACGCATAGCAGAAGATACGACGTACTACATTTATCATGCCCAGCGAACTCTTGACGGGGAATTGCGGTTACGGGCATGTGTTCCGATTACCGTGGAGTCGCATGCCGTCGTCAGTCAAATATTTCGTGAATCTTCTGATGCGTTCAAACGTGAATACCTATATGGAAAGAAAATTTTCACCTATTATGTCGGTCCCAATGTGGGGTGTATTAAAGATGGTGAGGATACTGCTCGTGTGACGACGGTGACAGGGTACCTTCCTGCTAAAACCATATTCGAGAAATGGAACCGCGTAAAAATTCAGTCGGCGATTGTCGAATATATCGCGTGGGCCAACTCCAGCGGTTGCAAGCCATATCCGGATCACGAAGCACATTTTTTTACATTGAAACGCTGTGCTGAAATTGCATTGCGGCTGCGAAACGAAGTTCAAACAGTGGTACGGGAAACCAACATTTCAAGCGAAAGCGACAGCAATGTTTCCGGTTTGCATGGCAATGAAGAGCGAGATCGTTTTATGTACAATCTCGCTCTTGACCCGGCTTTGACTTGGAGTGAGATCGGAAAACAAGCCGGTGAAAAGTTCAATGAAACTATCGACAAAAAAGCAGCTGAAAATGCCGTAAAACGATACGCAAAATCTCGCGGATTGTCAGTTCCACCACGGTCAAATCGCGGAAGGCCGAAAAAACGACATTGATGCTCATTCATCATGCAATCTTTTGCCCCGTCTCTCGGGGCTTTTTTTATGCGCAAAGCGGAACACAAAAGGCGAACAAGCAGAACAAATAAAGGAACAAGCCGAACAAACGAGGCGACGGTTGCTTTTTATATTGGCGCCTCACAAAAGCCCGTTATATTCAATGCCGTTGCTTGCCTTTTACCGGCACAATAAATAACAGTTCGCATCAAGGAGAACAGTAAATGTCAACAATCACACCGCAAAAAATGTACACGGTTCAGCAGGCCGCCGCGATTATCGGCATTACTACGGCACAAACTCGCGGACTTTGTGAGATCGGCCGAATTCGTGCCATCGACATTTCCGTTGGTTCCAAACGATACTACCGAATTCCGGAAGACTCGCTCCGCCGTTTTCTTCTCGGGCCAAAAAATTATTAATCAATTCACGCGACAAGAATTGACGAGTTGCAAGCCGATTGATTTTGTCGCCGGGGATTCGTCGAAAGAGTCCCCATTTTCCATTTACAGCCATGCAAACGCTACTCCTTATCGAAGAAGTCGCCGCCTTGCTGCGATGCTCCGTTCCAACGGTCCGCCGACGACTTGCGGAGCGTCGCGCCGGGATTGGTGCGTTTCCGTTGCCGATCACCCGCCCAAAGCAGCGGGCAAGATGGAGAAGCGAGGACGTTGAAAACTGGAACGAATCCGTGCCGGACGTTCTGCCGCCGCCGGAATCGCCGCTCCAACGAGGGCGACGCATGAAGGTAATCCAGAACGAACTCGCAAGACTCGGCGTGAAAATTTCGAAACAAAAATAAAAAAACGCCGCTGGGCAGGCAACCAGCGGCGTTCGGCAAAACGTTGAGGCGACAAAGCAACAACACCATCATTCTATCGTGATCTCGCAGGGACGCAAATCAATATCTGACGAAGGGGAACAATTTCTTCGTCGTGAACTGACCGGTTCTGGAATTCTTCCGGAAACAGCCGCAGCGGCGGGGATACGCATCGAAGAGGACGTCGACAAGATCGCCCAGTATCTCCATTGCCGTCGAAGTACAGCCAAGAGTTTCGGACCGTGCATCGTTTTTCCATTGCTCGGTGAGAACGGACTTGAAAGCGGTGTCTTTCAGCTAAAACCGCTGTGTCCACAATCCCCCGGTCGAAAATACGAAACTCCGAAGGGGCAACACGGTGGAGTTCTTCGGTTCTCGATTGCTCACCGTCATTTTATCGACGATCCGACAATTCCTATTGTCCTCACGGAAGGCTGCAAAAAGGGCATGGCAATTGCTCAATGCGGATATGCCGTCATCACCTTGCCGGGTGTTTTCAACTGGCAAGTCAGTCGCCAAGGGGACAAAACGAAGGAGCGGGAGATTGTTGACGCTCTTTCGGAAATCGTTTGGCAGGGACGCAAGATCACGATCCTATTCGACACCGACGACCGCCGTAATCCGGGCGTTCATCATGCCGAAAGTGAGCTTGCCCGAATTCTGGAGCAACATGGAGCCGTCGTGTCGATCACCCGCCCTCTGGTCGAATATGATCCCGAAACAAAATCGTTCCGAAAATACGGTGCCGACGATTATCTGGTTGCCAAGGGAGAAGACGCCCTCCGAAAATTGATCGACTCTGCGTTTGATGTTCCACCAACGGTTACACTCGATCAATTCCGGGCAGAAATAAAAACGGTGAGGGAACGAATTCGAGGCGTTTCCGGAGTATATCTCGACGGTACTCCAACAGGCGGTGGAAAGTCTCACGCCGACAGTTTGGAAATTCCCCATTACAAAACGTCCTTAACCGCCGTTCCCTCACACGAACAGGCACAGGAATTACAGGAAAAATACCGAGCCGCCGGAATAAACGCCGCCGCCTATCCCGAGCTGGCGGAATGTACTCGCCGTGAATGCCGCCGGGATCGATGCTGGCGGTTCAAATATGGTCCAGACGCCTGTGTCAAAAACCGTTGTGAACACTTCGAGAAGGTTTCCTTGGCATTGAAAACAGGTTTTGCCCCCTCGGAAGTCATTTGTCCTGTATGTGACGATAAGGACGGATGCGAGTACAAGCGGCTCTTGAATATGGCCGAAAATGCCAAGCATCGAATCGCGACTCACAAACGAGTCGAGTTGAGCTGCGGAGCAGTAACGAAAAAAGCGAAGTACATCGCCATTCACGAAAACAGTCTCGGTTTTATTCGTCCGCAGATCGTTTTGAACTCAAAAAACATTCCATCTCTCCGAAAAATTATTGACACCGCACGAAAATTACCCTCCCCTGGTATTTACACTGACAACGACCGGCGGCTCTTTGCTTGGCGTTTGGCTGAATCTGCGGAATCGATGATCGACGCACTTGAAAACGCAACCCAATCGCACCAGATGCAGTTATCCAGCGACGCCAACCGCCAAGGCCACATGCTCGAATTGTTTCGCATGATCGAAGACAGCGAAATTGAGGAAAGTGAAGCGTTGCGGGCTTGCGTTCTTGCAATCACTGACGGATTGGCTGATCCTCCGTTTGTGTCCGTCTCCGCGTCCAAACCAGAAACCTCGGCGAGAATCGCCAAGATCACGTTGATTCCGAAAATTCATCTTCCGTCCGATGCAACGGTAATTTTCGCTGACGCATCTGCCGACGCCCAAGCTCTCCGTGAAGCAACAGGAATCGATTTTATCGACATCACGCCGATCGGCTCCGTCGAGAACGTCGGCAGGATCGTTCAAATAACCGCCGACCTGACTCTCTCCAATCGCTCGGAAAAAGCCTTGGCGATGTTTCGCGGCGTTCTGGCGAGGTTTCCCGACGCTCAAAAGATAGGTCTGATTACACACAGGAAATTCACAAATTACATTTTGGAAAACGTCAGTGATACAGAACGAGAACGAATTCGCAAAGTTGACCATTTTCGAGGAACGGCTTCACGCGGATCGAATGCTTGGACTTCGAACGATTTGCTGATCGTTTTGGGAACACCGAGAGTTCCATCTTCTGCAATCGAAGCGGAATTGATCCGTAGCGGTCATATCGACGCAATCAAACGGGTCCAAGACTGTCGGAAAGAAAATTGGGGGATCGATTATTGGAGCGGTCGAACCGAATCCGGGCAACGTGTTACCGTTCGGTCGAAAGGATATCGCGATCATCACTGGCACGCCGCACACCGTCGAATCGTCGCCGAAGAACTTCGGCAATGCGTCGGCCGCGCCCGGGCGGTTTGCTCCAACGGCGTTCCCAATACCGTTATCGTCTCGACAGAAAATCTCGATTACCCGCTTGCTGATTTCGATATTTTGCCGATCACCGGGCCGACACTGGCAAATTGGGCGAATATCTTTTCTGCCTATTGTGAGGCTAATGCGGTCTGTTTCTTAAATATTATATATAAGAAACAGACCGCATTAACACCTACCGAAAAAGTAAACTTTCCAATCGGCAGTTTGGGCACACTCACAACGAGAGTTATTTCGGAACGAATTGGAAAAAGTTTAAATGCTGTCCGCGATCAGCTTCCCGCTCTTGCTGCTGCCAGCCTCATTGAAAAAGTCGGTGAGCGATCCGGCTGGCGGCTGACTTTCGAGCATGTTCGCCGTTTCCTGTCGGTTGGGGGCGGTCCGGCGTTGCTTTCCAAGATTTCTCAAAACTCGAACCACGAAAAGGAGACCTGAAATGTCCAAGATTCCGCCGAACTTTTTTTACGAACCGAAAAACCTTTGCGCGAAATGCAAGTACGAACCGCGAGTCCGAAGCGGAGCATTTGGCATCGAAATTTACTGTCCGAATTGTCACCGATCCGTTGCACGGAAAACCTCCAAGGCCGCATCGAAAGCCTGGTGCGATAAAAATCCCGATCGTGTCGAGGAAACGCTGTTTTACCGATACGCATTTCTTTCAAAGAAAACGCCGGTTGCCGTTCATCGCTGCACAAATTGCGGCGGATTCCCCGAACCTTACGAACTTCGTGGATTTATCGTTTTTGCGTGTTCCGGCTGCAAAAAACACGTCATGCGTGGCAGCATCACCGGAAGCCTCGGTGAATGGAACACGGCGAACCCGCTGCCGGAAACATATGAAATCGTTTAACTGGAACGTCCGTTTACAAACTCACTTTTACATTTCACGACGGAGAACCAATTATGAAACCTTTTACAAAATTTCGAGCCGATTGTTGCAACGAGCATGAATTTTCCACGGCGGAGTCCGCGATGGCTCACGAAAGAGAATGTAAATTCAATCGATGCTGCGAATCGTGTGCCCTTACCTGTCGACGTTTTGACAAATCAACCGGACTTGAAGTTTTCGACGACAAACAAGTAGCTTTCAGACCTTCAATCCACATGCCCGGAATGTTGTCGTACTGCGCTTTTTGGAAATATCGAGAACCGGAAGCCAAACCCCAAGCCGACTGACGCAGAAGCACGCGGAGCGAAAATTACCTATTCTGCCTCCCCTAAAAAGGATTTCGATGGAAACCATGATCGTGAAAACGCAGCGACTTTTTGATTTCGTGCAGCCCGGCGACTTGCCGAAGCTTGCCGCCGATCTCCCGGTACGTCAACGAGGGCGACCAGCTGGAGAAGTCGAACCGGACGAACCCGAATTACAGAATTTCGGCGACTTGAGGCTGACCGCCGACGACATGGAACGGTTTCTCGAAATCCGGCAACTCCGGCGGACGTTTCATCCTTCTGGCTGTTATGCAGTCGCGTGGAAACCGAACGGAGAAACTTGTCGTGGTGATTGGACCGGACGTTCCGGCGTGAAAACGCTCAGCTTCGAAGCAGTCGCACGAATTTGCGACCACATGGACGAAATGGCTCGCCGTCGCCGTGAAGCGATCCAAGACGCCGAGGAATCCAAGACTGCCAAGAAGAAGAAACCCGAACGTGCCAAGCGAACGTCTCCGCTTTTTCCCGACACGGACGTTGATTGATTACTTTCCGTTTCGAATGGACTCAAGAGCGGTCTGTCGTATCCATTCGGAAATTGATTGCCGGCCACGGACGTCTCCGATTTGCTCGTACTCGGTTTTCGTCAGGCGAACCGGTACGATCCGCGAACGCAACCTATCCGCGGGCAATGAGGGACGGCCCATTTTCTTTGGCGGCGGTGATTTCGTTTTGCTCACGCTCATTCCGTCGGTTCCTTCTTCTTTTCGCCTCGAAGGAAAGGAAAGTCGTAGTCGTTCGGATTGACCCGTTTTCTGAACTCTTCGAATTCTTCGAGCTTTTTTCTGTGGTACTCGTTTTTTTCTTCCGGCGTCATGTTTTTGGTTTCTTCGTAACGTTTGTCACGAATCGCCCGTACCATTTTGACCGGATCGTCGGTCGGAATTTCAATCGTTGACATGGGGAAATTCTCCTGTGATGAGTAATGGAGTCGCAAGGATTATTCTCGAAAAATTCTCAAGAACATTAACTTCATTGACGCGGGCGATTGTTCGCGGGTTGACCATATGACGCATATTCCAACTGATGATATAATCGCAACGAGCCGTTACCGCGTAGGCGACATGCTTCAGATCGTCAATATGGTTATCGCTCAGCACGTCTTCAATGACGTAAATCCATGCAAGATTCTCCGCTTCAGGGTTCTTCGGAAGCTCTGTATGAGAAATCGAATCCAAAAAGGCGACCAAGAGAGCCCGCTTTACTTCCGGCGATTCCTGGATTTCTTCCAACGTCGTCGGCGAGATTACAAGTTCATACTCTTCAGGATTTTCGACAACGATCCGAAAGAACTCTTTCGTGATCCGCCCTCTAATGGATTCCTGGGGCGCGTCGATGTCGGAAATCACCGAAGTATCGAGATAAAGCCGTTGTTTTCGCATGGCCGGTTTCCGTGAGTTGGGGATCGTCGTCTACTTCCTGAATTATACCATGTTTTCCGTATTCGGGAAAGTGCTTTTTGAATTATTCGGCAAAACGAAAACGGTTCTTGCGTGATTCGTGAAAATCGGCTTGCATCCGCCGCGATTCTATTTGATTTGTGTCGGTACGGATATTTGTTAAAACAGAAATATG
>JAVBQW010000262.1:0-8548 GCA_031548665.1 Thermoguttaceae bacterium | reverse complement strand
AGAGGTGATAGGGTGAAAGAGTGAGAGGGTGGGAGAGATGTAACTGATTGATAAAACGTATCTTGCATTTTCCCTTTCACTCTCTCACCCTTTCACTCTTTCACTCAAAAGTTGGCGGTTTATTTTCTGGCGAAAGCCTTAAAGGCTAAACCGGAACGTCGACGGTTTCGACGATTCGACCGATAAGCGCTTCGGCGGCCTGGCGTTGGCCGCCGTGCGAAAAGCTTTTCGACATCACTCGATGCGCGAGGACGGACACAACCAACGATTTGACGTCGTCCGGAACAACAAAGTCCCGATTTTCGAGCATTGCCTGTGCTTGGACGGCCCGACTTAAGGCAATCGCTCCCCGGGTACTGACACCGACAAGCAATTCGTCGCTTCGGCGAGTCGCGTCCACGATGTCGAGAATATATCGGTTGATCGCGTCGTCGACCCGAACCTGCGAAACGGCCCGCTGTATTCCGGCGACCTGCTCGCAGGAAAGGACCGGTTTCAAAGCGTCGATCGGTCGGGAAATCTGATGCGTTCGCAAAACGTTCATCTCGTTTTCCCGATCCGGATAGCCGACAGAAATCCGAAGAAGGAAACGGTCCAATTGGCTCTCCGGCAACGGATAAGTTCCTTCATACTCCATCGGATTCTCCGTCGCGATCACCATGAAAGGTTTCGGTAGCGGATACGTCGTCCCGTCGATTGAAACCTGCTGTTCGTTCATCGCTTCAAGCATCGCGCTCTGCGTTCGCGGCGTCGTCCGATTGATTTCGTCCGCCAACAGAATATTCGTGAAGATCGGTCCCTTCGAAAGATGGAATTCCTGCGTCCGGGAATTGTAAATATTGCTGCCGACGATATCCGCCGGCAACAAGTCCGGCGTAAACTGGACCCGATGAAACTCGCCGGAAATACTCTTCGCGATCGCTTGCCCGATCAACGTTTTGCCAACGCCGGGAACGTCCTCCAGCAGGAGATGCTCCGAAGCGAACATCGCGATTAGGCAACGGCGGATGACGTCCCGCTTACCAAAGACAGCACGGGCGATGTTGGATTCAAGAGCGTCAATCTGTTCGCGAAAATTCATGGGAAGAGAGGAAAAATAGTATCGTTAGCCGCGTCGGCCCCCAACGCGATGAACCCACGCAGTATATCGGGAAACGAACGGATCGACAATCCTCCGAGAGAATTGTTTGTCTTCTCAGACTTTCCGCAATCTGAAGGCCGACGCGGCAATCATTGTCGCTGTCGACCAATACGGAAAATCTTGCGCATGTTTCTTGATTTTCCTATTTTACAAGCTAGAATAAATCGAAAGCTTTGAATGTCGAAGTTTTCCAAACCATACCGCATTGTGAACGGCGTTTCAACGAACGCTTGCAGCTCTGATGAGACAGAATCCGATCCAACAAAAGCGTGGGGCGATGAACCTGAAGCCGCGTCTCGTGTCGCCGGCGTCCAGTATGTCAATCGTTGACGCTCCTTCTGTTCCCGCGTCCTCGGTTCCAGCTGCTGCTCCGACTCCGGTTGCCGCTCCGATTCCGGTTGCCGCTCCGACTCCGGTTGCCGCTCCGATTCCGGTTGCCGCTCCGACTCCGGTTGCCGCTCCGACTCCGGTTGCCGCTCCGACTCCGGTCGTTCCTCAGATAGTTTCTCCGCTTCAGGTCGCTCCGTCGGTGTTGCCGGAAACAGCTCCTGTTTTGTTGCCGACCGTCCAAGCTCAACCGTTGCCGTCAGACGTTGGTTCGTCGACTGCGGAGCATTTTGCGGCTCCGGAAATTTTTGGAGGAAAGTCGGACCCTTATTTACTGTCGACGATCTTCGTGTCGCTGCTGTCCGGTTCGAAGAAATCGGAAATCGTTCCTCTTCTCAAAACCGGCCTTACCAAGGCCAAGGAGCGCGGAGACGATCTGTACATGGCGATTTTCGAAGGGGGAATTGCCGCGAACCAGGCGTTGCCGGACCCCAAACGAGCCATCACGGCCTATCATCGGGCTTTCGATCTTTGCGAACGGCGGCCGGACGCTCCGAACGGTTTTCTCCACAGCATGGTCTGGAATCTCTTCACGACTTCGGACGGCGGCGATGAGGCGACGGAACTCATGGAGCGAGCAAGACGGAACTTGAAACGGGCTCGCTCTTCGACCGAACGGAACAACGAAATACTTCGGGAATCCTGGAGCGAATTCGAAAAACAACCGGATTTCGCCCAACGGGTAGAGGATTATCGAGCCGCACAGGAAAAAGAGAGTACGCCGGTCGTCAACAAACTGCTCCGGGAGAGCCGTCTGGACAAGACGAAAACGCTGTTGCTTTTTCCGAGAAGTTGGCGAAGTCGGCGATCCAACGATGTCCGGTCGTTTTCGTCGTTTGTTTCGGTAACGTGCGGCAATTATTTCTTTTGGCGTAACGGATTCGGGACGGTGATCAACCCGGATATTTCCTTTGTCGATAATTTCTATCGAATTGGCGGCGTTCTCCGGGATGTTCATAATATCGTGCTGACGGTCTCGCCCGCGAACTGTGGTAGTTCGTTGGCGCAACTTCGGACGCTGTTCGACCTGCTTCGACAGGCGAATGTTTCCCAGCGGGTTCGAATGTTCGTTCGTCCCGAGGTCGCGGAGGAAAACGATGTCGAGATTCGACGTTTTGAGGCGTCCGGAGTAGCGGAAAGCGTCCAAACGCTCAGCAACGGCACCGAATCCGAATTGCTTGGAGGCTCCTCCCTGACTTTTCGGAACGGTTCCTGTCTCCTGACGCTGCCGGAAGGACGAACCTTACAATTTCTCGACTACGGCAAAATCGATCTGGAATCCAAGGCCGAAGAACTCGGTGAACAGCGAGACCTGATGGTCGTTCCGGCGGAAACGGTCGAAGAACTCGTTTGGGCGGCCGGACAGGTCAGACAGCGTCATCCGAAACTGGTCGTGTTCGACTTACCGAAGGAAAACAACCATCTCCTATTGCTTGATGCTTCCGTTCGGAAACACATCAATTCGAAGACGCCGGTCGCTTACGCGGATTCCGCGCTGATTCTCGACATTCTCAACGATCAATTCGTCGATTGCGTCAAGGCGTTCGCCGTTTCGGAACGCGATTGCTGGTCCGGAAACGACCGTTTGGCATTCGATCCGGACGAACGCCGTCATCCGGAAGGACTTCTCTATTTCGAAAAGGGAAAAGAGTCCCGATTCGACGACGAACATATCGAAATCCTGGAGGCGTTTTCATATAACCGCCGCTGTCGCAGAGGATTGTATTTTCAGTGACCGAGAGCCGGAATCTGCGGTTCCGAACCGACGACAACAGAGCCGGGATCTGCGATTCCGGACCGGGACCACAGGTCCCGGCTCCGAAAAATGACGTCTTGTCGATTTCGATTGGAAATCGTAGAATACTCTTATCGCCTCTTTGCCGAGTTTGCTGGAAGGTCAACTTTTTTCGTGGGTCGAAGTCTATAACGGCTGGTGCAGGTGCACGCTCGACTTCCACCCTTCTCGAAGCGACAATTTCCTGTCGCGAACTACCGGAAAGAGGCGTTTTTTCTTTTCGGCCTTCTGCCGAAAATACCGTGGCATGGTAAGGCGGTTGCCTTCCATTGGTCGGCTCATCGTTTGACCGTATTTGGCCTTACGAAAAAGCTCAAGACGCGCTACGCGGCTAAAACGCAAGCGATCGTTTGCCGGGTTCTGAGGTTCGAAAGTTCGAAACTTTTTGTCGTGACGGTTGCTTTTTCCTGACGGAATTGCTTAAATAGGACTTTTCGAGACAGGCGTCGACGTTGTCGACGAGGATCGTTCTCCGCATCTCAAAACATCTTAGAAAGGAACACCATGTCGCAGCTTCCCGATTATGTCGCCTCCGCCCAGCCGAATCCGCCGAACAGCCGCGTCGGTTGGTTGATGTCGACCGCCGCAACGTACGCAGGCGTCATGCTCTGGTTCGTCTTCTGGCAGGAAGTTCCCATGGGCGCCCAAGGCGTCGCCGGGGGAACGCTCTCCCAAGGACTTCCCTTTGCAATTATTTCGTTGATCATCGCGGCATTTCTCTGTCATTTTTTGTTCTATCTCGCGCCCGGAATGCTTGGAATGAAGACCGGCCTACCGCTTGCCGTCGTCGGAACCTCGACATACGGCGTGACCGGCGGATTTCTGATGCCGGGACTCCTCATGGGATTGCTCCAGTTCGGTTGGTTGAGCGTTAACGCTTATTTCTCCGGATTGCTGCTCGTCAGTACCTTCGGCCACGAAATGGGATCGCCGGTTCATCTCGGCGTCTCGACGGCTTGGGCGCTCGTCGCGATGTTCATGGGAATCATGGGAATTCAGTACGTCGGCAAGATCGCTTCCTTCATGCCGATCATCCCGATCGTGATTCTTGGAATGCTCCTGGCGAAAACGATGGGAACCGTCGGCGATTTCAGTGTCGATAAATTGATGGCCGCCGCCCCGGAAGGAGCGAAACCGGCGCTGTTGTTCGGTAACGGTCATCTCGGCGTCCTGTCGATCATCGGCGCCTACGTGATCGGATTTTTCGCCACGGCGGGAGCGGCCGGCGTTAATTTCGGTTGCGGAAACAAAGACAAGACCGCCGTTCACATGGGCGGACTCGTCGGTATCGTGTTGTCGACCGTCTTCACCGGAGTCATCGCCCTGATCGTCGTCGCCGGAGCCCAGAAAATGGCCCTCGACGCCGGAAAAGAGGGATTGTTGGCGACCTACAATGTTACCGCCCTGTTCGAGTTGATTCTCGGCAAGCAGATGGGCGATATCTGCATGTTCCTGTTAGCGGTCGCGGCGTTTCCATCCGCCTGTTTCTGCACGTTCATCGCGGCGGGCTGTATCAAGACGTCGTTCCCGCGAATCAATCAATGGGTGTCCTGCGGTATCGGTTGCGCCGCGGCGATCGCCCTGGTGATTTTCGGTTACGCCAAGGACGCCCCCGCCGTCTTCGGCGTGATCGGCGCTTCGTTCGGTCCGATTTGCGGAGCCATGGCGGCCGACTATATCCTGTCCGGTTTCAAATGGGCCGGTCCGCGAGCCGGGTTCAATCCGGCCGGTTGGTTGTCTTGGCTCGTCGGTTTCGTCGTCGGTGGCATCGGCATGGTCTATCCGTTGTTCGGTCAAGGTCCGTTGCCGGTTGAGATTCCGTGTCCGCCGTTGTCCGCGTTCGTCGTCGGCTTCGTGTTGTACTACGTGTTCGCAAGTATCGGACTTACCTCGAAAGTCCTCGACATGCCGCAACGTATCGACGTCGACAAAGCGGCGGAGTAATTTCGTGGTGATAATTTCCGTCATCCCCGCGCAGGCGGGGACCCAGACGACAGACGTTATTGATCATTTGCACACGTTTTGACGGAGTTTTGGGAACGTGTGCAAATAGTATGTCGAACCATTCTCTCTAGGTCCCCGCCTGCGCGGGGATGACGGAAAATGGAACGATCGCGAAGGAGATGAAATGTTCGCTTCTTTTTCCCGTTGCGTTTTTCTTATCGCCGTGTTGTCCGTGAGCGGATTGCACGCCGAGGAAGTTCTTTTCCAACTCGGCCGTCCTGACGGTTTCGCGTCGGAGTTCCGCCAAGGAATTCCTTGGGAAAAAGTCGCGGATCAACAGGGATCGGTCCACAAATTCGTCGTCGGCAAGAACCGGACGATGGATTGGGTGCCGATCCATCTCAGTACCCGGGACATGAAGAACGCCGGCAAGTCGTTCCAACTCGAAATCGAGTTCGACGCCGCGAAGGATTATCCCGGGGAACTGTATCTCGTCATCGGCTGCTGCTTCGCGCATCCCACGGAGCCGTCATTGGTTCACGTTGCCGTCAACGGTCAAGCGTCGGAGCCGCTCCGCCAACCAAAGGGACCGCCCGGTCCGGCGTCGTTCGAAGCCCGGACGCAGAAAGGATATTTCGAATCGCTTGCCGTTCCGCTCGCCAAGGGAGCCGTCAAAAAGGGTAAAAACAATTTGACGATTCGTTTGACCGACGGCAGTTGGCTGTTCTACGATTACGTTCGAATCGCCGACAGCCCGAAGCCACCGGAACAGCTTCCGCCGAGTGATCTCAAGGCGGAATTCCGAAACGGACCGATGAAGGACGCCAAGGAAATTCTTTTCGTCGTCCGTAAACCGGGCACGGACCCCCATTGGTACGCGAATTTCGGTTACTACGCCCTCGACACGGAAAAGCAGCCCTTTCCGCTCGGCGGCGGCAGTTGGCTCAGTATCCTGGACGTCGACTCCGGAAAGGCCCGGACGATTTTCAAGGACAATAAAGGAACAATCCGCGACCCGCAAATCCATTACGACGGTTCGAAAATCGTTTTTTCGTATATTCCCGAGGGCAAGCGACATTTCAATTTGTACGAAATCAAGATCGACGGTACCGGTCTGCGCCGCTTGACCGAGGGCGACTGGGACGACATCGAACCGACGTACACGACGAACGGAAACATTATTTTCTGCTCCAGCCGCTCCAAGCGTTGGGTGCAATGCTGGTTGACGCCGGTCGCGACGCTCCATACCTGTGGTCCGAACGGCGAGAACGTCCGGGAACTGTCGCCGAACGTCGAACACGACAACACGCCCTGGCCGCTGCCCAACGGACAAATTCTGTACACACGCTGGGAATACGTCGACCGCTCGCAGGTCCATTATCATCATCTTTGGACGATGAACCCCGACGGCACGCGGCAGACGGTCTATTACGGCAATCTGACGCCGGGCGTCGTGATGATCGACGCCAAACCGATTCCGAACAGCAACAAAACGGTTGTTTCGTTCTCGCCGGGTCACGGAATTCGGGAGCATTACGGAAAAATCACGTTGGTCGATCCGACCTTCGGGCCGGACAATCCGGACGGAGCCGTGTCGATCACGAATCATTACGAACACGCCGATCCGTGGGCGTTCTCGGAAGCCGCCTTCATGGCCGCGAGACGCAGCCGCCTCGAACTGATCGACGTCGACGGCCGGGAGCAAATCCTGTTTGAGCTACCGGAAAATCTCAAGACGGACGGATTCTGGATCCACGAACCGAGGCCGATCATTCCGCGAACACCGGAAATTGCTCAGGCCGACCAGACCGATTTGTCGAAGTCGACCGGCTGCCTGGCGCTGATCGACGTCTACGAAGGGCGCCAAATGCAAACGGTCAAACGCGGTTCGATCAAGGAACTGCTCGTCCTCGAAACGTTGCCGGAGCCGATCCATTACAACGGCGGCATGGACCAGATTTCGCTCGGCGGAACCTTCACGCTGGAACGGATCGTCGGAACGATTCCCGTCGAGCCGGATGGTTCCGCCCTGATGGAACTTCCCGCGCTTCGCAGCTTCTTTTTCGTCGCCATGGACCACGACGGCAAACCCGTCAAGCGGATGCACAGCTTTACCGGCGTGATGCCCGGCGAGGTGACGACCTGCATCGGCTGTCACGAAGACCGAACGATGACGCCGACCGCTGCTCACCAAAAAGCGATCGCCAAGGTTTTGAGCCGGGAACCGAGAAAACCGACGCCGATTTCCGATATTCCGGAGGTTTTCGACTTCGTTCGGGACATCCAACCGATTTTGGACAAACACTGTGTTTCGTGTCACAACGAGGCCAAGGCGGAAAAAGGGGTCGACCTTTGCGGCGATTGGACGATGAAATTCACGCGAAGTTACGAAGTCCTCTCTTATCGCAACATGTTCGGCGACAATCGGAACCGGCCGATGAGCAACTTCAAGCCGTACGAAATCGGGAGTTGCGCGAGCAAGCTCTTGAAATTGATCGACGACAAACACGAAGGGGCGACGCTTTCGGAGCACGAACGGAAAATGGTCAAGTTCTGGTTGGATACCGGGGCGAATTACGCAGGAACCTACGCCGCCAGCGCGAACGGCCAAATCGGCTGGCATTATTACGAAACCTGGATCCGCAACGACCTCGATTGGCCGGAAACCAAGGCGATGGAAGCCGCGATTGCCAAACGTTGCGACGGTTGCCATACCGGCGACCGAACCATTCCACACACCATGACGCATCAAACGAAACGGTATGGGGGGAATTGGGGATTCAATTTGATGCAGCCGGAAAAGTCTCGTATCTTCAACGGTCCCTTGGCAAAAGATGCAGGCGGGTTGCAGCGTTGCAAGGAAGTCGTGTTCGCCGACAAGAACGATCCGGATTACCAGGCGATTTTGCAAGGAATCGAACGGGGCCGACAATATATTCTGTCGGGAACCCGGCCGAGTATCACGCCGTTTTATGCCAACGAACCGTATACCCGGGAAATGATCCGTTATGGAGTTTTGCCAAAAGATCACGACCGGACGAAGACGCCGATCGACCCATTCGCCACGGACCGAAAATACTGGGAATCGCTTTGGTACAAACCGCAGTAAAACAGGGAGCGTTTGGGGGTTGGCGGCAGCGTTTAGGACCTGTAACAAAATAACTTTTACAATCGTACATTTTTAACCACGGAATACGCGGAATAACGGAATAGACGGAAATGAAGAATTCCGTGTTTTTCCGTCCTTCCGTGTGTTCCGTGTTAAAAAACAAACAATGAAA
>JAVBQW010000164.1:0-52711 GCA_031548665.1 Thermoguttaceae bacterium | reverse complement strand
CGGCTTTTTTCATGGTACACTGTGTTCGGTCGTTCGTCGATAAAATGTGTTGCAATTCCGTTGCAACTTGTGTGGCAACAACATTTTATCACGACGACCTTCTTTGTGTACCAATGGCCGGGTGAAATTTCCGGGCTAGGGAACCTCGAAAAATCCATCCCAATGTCGCCGGGACCGAAAACATCTCTTGATTTTTAAGGACTGCGACCACAGGTCGCAGCTCGTTTTCGAAATGATTCGGCTCTTGTTCAGAATGATTCGAGTGCTTCGACTAATTTCCCGGCGGTCGCGATTCCGGCCGGGGAGCGGGCCGTTCTTGAGGGCGACCTTCCTTTGACGAGTTTTCCTGGGATCTTTCGCGTCGGGGGCCTTCGCTTTTCGGACGAGATTCTTGCGGGCCTTCCGGTTTTTGCGGACGGTCGCCGTCGGGCCGGGCTTCCGAAGGCGGCTTGTCCGCCGCGTCCGGTCTCTCTGGTTTTTCCGGTTTTTCCTTTTCCATTCCGTTGGATCCGTTGCGTCCTTTTTCCTCTTCGGGCTTGAGCTTCGGCAGGTCGACGTTATCCCGATGCGCCCACGCTCCGAGAACGACCGTATCGCTTTCTTTGAGCCCTTCGAGAATCACCACCTGTTTGTCGTTGGACGGCCCCGTCTTGACTTCAAGCTTGTCCCATTTTCCCTCATGATAGGTCACGCAATAGGTTTTCCCGCCGTATTCGAAAACCGCCTGGACCGGTAAAACCAAGGCATCGGGAATCTCGTTGACGACGATTCTCGCTTCGGCGGTCAACCCGGGCTTGATGCCTTCCGGAGCGTCGAGAATCGTGATCGTCGTCATATACTCTTTCGACATGGAGCCGCCCATCCAGTTTCCGGGCTCCGGATAGTCGTTGACCAATTTCACGATTCCGTTGAACGTCTGATTGGGAAACGCTTCCAAGCGGATCGTCGACGCCTGGCCGATTTTGATGAGCCGGATATTCGCCTCGTTGACGAGTCCCTTGACCTGCATCTGGGACGGATCCGGCAGCTTGATCATGATCTGCCGCTCGAAAACCTTTTTTCCCTCCTTAATGAGATCCTCGTCGCCGCCCCAACGCGGCATGTAGTAGACGACCTGTCCGTCCTGCGGCGCAATCACCTTGCAGAGTTCGAGCTGCCGTTCGAGATGCGCGAGCCGCTCCTTGTCGAGATTGAGACTTTCCTCATCGGACTTGACCTTCGCCTTGGCGGTTTCAATCGCCGCTTCATACTGGACGATATTTTTCTTGCTCGTAAAGTTTTCGAGCACGTACATTTTCAGCTCGGCAATCTGCTGTTCGTTGATCGCCTGCTCCAACGCGTACTCGCCGGCCTTGACCTGCGATTCCGTGATATATCCGCGCTCAAGGAGTTTTTTATTGAACGAAACATTGTCGGACTCGGTTCGAACTTTTTCCTTGGCGGCCGAAATTTCGTTGTCGATGGTTTTCTTTTCCTCGTTGAATTTACCGTCGAGGTATTCCGTCAGCGTCAGTTCGGCGGTCTTAAAATCGGCTCTCGACTGGGCGAGCTTCGCTTCGCTGGCAGCGACGGCGATTCGCTGCTTCGTGACGTTTTCCCGAAGCGTCGAAGAGTCGAGCTCGACGAGCAGGTCGCCCTTTTTGACGACGGTTCCTTCCGGAACCACGGAAATGATCGTCAAACCGCCGGCGCTTTCGACCTGGCAGCGGATTTCGACGTTGCTGGCGCTGTCGACGCTGCCGCGTTCCATGATTTCGTGGACGAACGTCTCTTTTTTCACGCCGACAATTTGCGGCGGATCGGCTTTCACCGCGACGTTCAAACGTTTCCAACCGGCGTATCCGGCAGCGGCGAGAATTCCAAGAAAAACGATCAGGAAGAACAACGTTTTAACGATCTTCCCTTCGCGACGGAGTCGGTACATGAAATTTCCTTTCCAAAAGAAGGATTATCTCACCTTGCCGCTTCTTTTTCAAGAAGAAAACGAGGAAAAAACGTGAAAGAGACGAGAGTCTCTTTTTCCGGAGCGGTGTTCCAAAGATGGAGCGACTTCGCTTCCGACTCGCTACGCTCGTTGTTCGGACGACATTTTTCGAAATTCGCTTGCATTTTTGGGTAATGGGAGGGAGAATGGACGAACGACCTTCGGACGACGCCCCCTCCCGATCCTTGCTGAGAAACGACATGGGAAAATGGTATTATCTCAATACTTCGCTGGACAAAGTCGGTCCGATCTCCTCGACGGCGCTAAAATCGTTGGCGGATAACGGCGTGATCGACCCGTTGACGACCTTGATTTCCGAAGACAGCTCCCAAATGTTCGAAGCCGGAAACGTTCCGGGACTTTTTCCGGAAACCGATCCCTTTGCGTCCGGCATACACGAACGAGAGATTCCGCTTTCCCTGACGCCGCCGAAGAAAAATCCTTCCACTGGATCTTCCCACATTCCCTCCGGAGGGTACGACGGACAGTCGTCTCCCCCCCCGATTCTTGCAGAACCATCCCGATCGATTGTTCCGCCGCCGTTGCCGATTCCGCCGCCGATTCCCGGTTCGCCGTGGGACTCCGCCGCAGTACCGCCGTCCGCGGCGTGGGCGTCCGGTGTCCTGCTTCCGACAACGCTGCAATCGGTCGGAATACCAGTCGAACGAGTTCCAACGCCGTCGCAACAAAGAACCGGAACGCTTTTCGTCTTTCGACCGCAGTTCCTAATTATCCTGCTCGTTCTCTCCGTGTTGTTGAAAATCGTAAGAATCGGCGTCGCGTTGACGCCGGTTTCGTCGGTCGAAGTCGCCGCGGCATCGAAACATCGGGAGATTTCGCGCTTTTTCAGCGAAGACTTGACCGCCCATTCCCCTGCCGTTGTCTCCGTCGGCGGTCCGAAACCGAATCCGTCGCCGCGTCCGCCTGCTTTAACGGCGTCAAATTCCTCTGTTTCGGCTTCTCCGCAACCGAACACGATTCCTTCCGGTGTCTCCAAACCGTCTGATCCGCGAGCATCCGGTGTTCGAACGCCCGAAACGCGGACGCCCGGAACCGCCGCGACGTGGTTTGAAGAAAAGGAACAGGACGAAACCGCCGCAGCTCCGTCCGAACCGGAGACAACGGAAACAATGCCGACTCCAGTTGTTGAGCCGGAGCCGTTGCCGACCGAAGATCAGGAAATGTTCGCTTCACCGGACGCTTCGCCTCTCCCAACGGAAAAAGGCCGGTTCGCCGACGCGGAGCCGCCTCCGCCGAACAAGGGATCGAAAAACACGGAACAAATTGTCGCCGAGGTCGAAGGCTCGATCGCCCTGATTCTCGGCGAAAACGGAAGCGGTTCCGGGTTCGTCGTGCTGCCGGGAGTTATCGCGACCAACAGCCATGTGATCGGTACCGAAAACATCAAGAACCTGAAGATCAGCTTTCCATCGGAAAGCGGCTCGAAAAAAGGTCCGTTTTCGGCAACGCTTCTTTACGAGGATCCGGATCGGGACCTCGCGTTTTTGGAGATTTCGACGAAGGAGCATCGTGTGATTCCGACGGTTCGGGATTATCGATTTCGTCGGGGCCAGAAAGTCATCGCGATCGGTAATCCGGGACGCGGCGACGGCAAAGTCCTCGAAAACGCCGTTTGCGAAGGAATTCTCAGCACGCAAACGGAAGTCGACGACCAACCGTATTATCAGCTGAGCATCGCGATCAATCACGGCAATTCGGGCGGTCCGGTCCTCGACGACGCCGGTAACGTTCTTGGCGTCGCAACGTTGAAGGCGACGAAAACCGAAGCCATGGCGTACTGCGTTCCCCCGGACGACCTGAATCTCGCGATCGAAATGGTTCGACAGACAGATTCCGAACAGATTCGACAATGCTCGGGGCGGCATCTGTCGCTCGTTTATCTCAACCGTGGTCTCGAAAAACTGGCCGCGATCATTCAGCTTCCGCCCTCCGTGCTGAGCGATCCGCCGGAGAATCTTCGGGAGTTGGCCCGCTCGGCGCTGAAGGACCTTGACGAAGCGGTCCGCCGTTTGCCGAACGATGTTCGTGCTTACGTTGCCCGCGCCGTGTTCAAAATGATGCTCGATGATTGGAGCGGTACCGTCGCCGATCTCGACAAAGCGGTTCGTCTTGCTCCGGACAAGCGAGAGTTGGCCGAATTTCGCAACGCCGCCCGAATGGAGTTGGAACAACGTCGTCAGGTTGCCGGAGGTCGCTCCACGTCGCGAACTCCGATCAATCCGATCACGATGCAGGACATGAATCGGATGCGTCCGCCGATGATCGGTCCCGGGTTGCGTCCCTTCGGACCTCGTTCTTTCGGCCCTCCCATTCCGCGTCCGTCCTTCCTGCCGCCGCCGGTCGTTGGCGAAACCGATCGAGGGATCCAACCGATACCGGCTGCCGAGGAGACGGAGGAAAGTCTGGTTCGAAAACGAGCCCGGTACCGCGTGATCCTCGCCAAGGAAGAATGGACCTTCCAGGGAAAGCCGATCTACGGAACGATCGTCGGATACGCGGACGGAATCGTTCGCCTCAAACCGAAAGACGCTGCCGCAGACACCAAACCCATCGAGCGGTACGCCAATCGTTTTTCTCCCGAGGATATCGAAGACATTCGATTTTACGCGGCCTTTCACGGAATCCCCCTTGAAAACCCACGAAAAAGATAAGATCTTCCCGTTGGTGGCGGTGTTTGCGCCGGAGTACCGGCTAAATAGGGCGAGTCGGTGATTGTCGAAGGCGTGGAAGACGATATAATCATGGAAGATTTTTCATTGCCTTGCTCCTTCCTCGTTTCGAATGGCGTTTCGACCTCCAGCGTTTTCCTCATCGTCGCGATCGTCTTCGTCCGGAGACTGGCTCGTCGTTCGTGGTGCGCGTCAGAATAATCTGAAAAACATCGACGTTCCGTTTCCGCTCGGAGCCCTCAGCGTCGTGACCGGCGTCAGCGGCAGCGGAAAGAGTTCGCTCGTCAACGAGATTCTGTATCCGGCCCTTGCCCGTTCGCTCCATCGGGCGCAAGTCCATGCGGGAGCCTTCGATTCCATTGACGGCGTCGAGGCGATCAACAAGGTGATTCGCGTCGATCAGCAACCGCTCGGTCAGACGCCGACCTCGAATCCGGCGACCTATACCGGCGTCTTTGAATTGATCCGCGAGCTTTTCGCTCAGATACCCGATGCCAAATTGCGGGGTTATTCTCCACGCCGGTTCAGTTTCAACGTTCCCGGCGGCCGCTGCGAAAAATGTGAAGGGGCCGGCCAACTGAAAATCGAGATGCATTTTCTGCCGGACGTTTGGATCCAATGCGACGTCTGCAACGGCAAACGGTACGATCGGCAGACGTTGGACATCAACTATCACGGTTATTCGATTGCCGACGTCCTCGAAATGTCCTGCGAGTCCGCCTTGGAGCTTTTCAAGAACATTCCGGGCATCCGCCGGGTGTTGAAGACGCTCTGTGATGTCGGACTCGGTTATCTTGCTCTCGGACAGGCTGCGCCGACGCTTTCCGGCGGCGAGGCGCAGCGGGTCAAGCTCGCTTCGGAACTTGCTCGTCCCGATACCGGTCGGACCTTGTATCTTCTGGACGAACCGACCACGGGACTCCATTTCGACGACCTGCAACGGCTGCTCGACGTCCTGCATCGGCTCGTCGACCTCGGCAACACGGCGATTGTCATCGAACACAACCTCGATGTGATCAAAAACGCCGACTGGATCGTCGACCTCGGTCCCGAAGCCGGAAACGACGGCGGATTCCTCGTCTTCGCCGGAACGCCGGAAGAGTTAATAACGAACAGTGAACAACGAACAGTGAACGGTGAACAGGGGACGGAGGGGAACAAAAACGCTACGTCAACGACATTGAAAAAAACCGCCAAAAAAGCGACCAGAAAGACCAAAAAAGAAAAAACGTCGCCTCCAGAATCAGGATCAGAGCAAGGAAATCCCCACTGTTCACTGTTCACTGTTCACTGTTCGCTCCCTTCCCACACGGCGACCGCTTTGGCTCCGATCCTTGCGGCGGGGCCGTTTGTCGAGCGGCGGGTTTACGATTCAACGGAACTTTTCGGGAACGAGCAGGGCGACGTGTCGATTCAGGAAGTCGGCGAGGGCGCCAAGATGCCGTGGGAGGTCGACGGTCCGCGTTGGCATACGAAGGACCGCGTGAGTCGGACCGGACAACCGATCCGTTGGGACGGTAACATTCTCAAGAAAATAGTCCAACGAATTGAAGCGACGAACGCCTTTGCCCCGACCGATTGGAACAATCGGTCCGTCGTCGAAATCCGAGGCGAGAAAAAGTCGCTCGGCTGGTTCTTCCACGCCCTGACCTCGGACGAATGGTTGCTCCGGATGAAATTTCGAACCGCTCGAAACACCTTCCGCAAGGAAACGCTGATTCCGAAGTTGGACCTGAAACCGCTCAACGAGATGGACGAGATACCGCTCTACGGTACGGAACCCCGGGTCCGCGTCCAGCGGTTGAACGGGCCTTGGCAGGAAATCGAGCTGAAAGTTCATTCGATGAACGAAGTCGACCGACCCGAGTTTTGGGAGTTTCTCGACCTGGCGATCAAAGAATTTGCGAAATATACGAAAAAGGCGGAAAAAAGTCCGAATGAGTTGATGCCGTGGAAAATCATGGGCGAAAAATGGCATTTTTTGCCCAAAGGACTCGTTGGCGGCGACAAACTTCTTTGGGATCTCTCGCTTTTAAAGGAAATCTTTGGTATCCTAAAGGAGATCTCTCCCGATGCCCGAGTCGTTTGGACGAACAAGGTTCTCGTTCCCGTTTACCTTGATTCCGTGAAAAGAAAAGTCGAAGGCCGCGTCCTTCCCTGGGTGGTTGTCCACACGAAACGGGTCGACGGCGTGTATCTGGAAGTCTACGTCGGAAAAAATGCGATTCCACTCGGCCGAATCCGCTCCCTTGGAGCCGACCCCTTCGTCGACGGCGAAAAAGAATCATACGATGTCGTTCAGTTGAAATTCTCGTCTTTCTCCAATATCCATCGAGACGAATTAAAGAAAATCCTGGAAGAATCGAAATCGTCGGTTCCCGGACGTTGATCCGTTGATCCCGCCCCGATGACCCTTTGTCGAACCTGTCCCTGCGGCCATTTTCTTTCTCCTTCGGACGTGAACGCCGAAGGATTGGTTCGTTGTACGCGCTGTGGACAACTGGTTCCGGCCAACGACGAGTCGCCGACGCCGCGCTCGCTTGATCCGGCCGAGGAGACGCGGTTTGTGAATACTTCCCCCAAATCCTCGTCTTTGGAAAACGGCGACATTCTCGACGGCGAAACCCGAATTCTTGGAGCCGTGACGGATGGAGCCGCCAACTCGGATGATTTCGAGGTTGCCGTGCCTTCAGGCGAATCATCATCCGGCGACGCAACGGCGGTTTTCGACCCGCATACGAAACCGAAAACAACGCCGAATGACGATTCCAATCTCCATGAAACCAACATGGTGACTCTGCCCGCGTCTTCGGTCAAGAGCGGTTCCAGTCCCTCGACGTTTTCCCGACGCAACGCCGACGGTTCCCGAACGACGAAAATCGACCTGAAGCAGCCGATCATGGGATCGATCGGTCGACAGCGGCATCCGATTCCGGCCTCCAATTTGGACAACGGTCAATACGGCATCCACCGAATTCTTCGGACCCATCAAAAGGGAGGCATGGGACGGATCTTGATCGCTTACGATCAGTTCCTGAAGCGGGATGTCGCCTTGAAAGAACTCCATCCGGAGGTTGTCGACGACCTGTCCATCGTCCAGCGGTTTATCGGCGAGGCGGAGGTTACGGCCCAACTGGAGCATCCGGGAATCGTTCCGGTGCATTCGCTGGGGCTGAATGAAGGAAATCCGTATTACACGATGAAGTTGATCAAGGGACATACGTTCCAGGACGCGATCAAAAACTATCATCGCAATCCGACGAAATCCGAGTTGATGGGGCTCGTCCGCCGTTTGGCGTCGGTCTGTAAAACGATGTCGTTCGCCCATAACAAGGGCGTGATTCACCGAGACCTGAAACCGGCGAACATCATGTTGAGCGAACACGGCGAAACGCTCGTCATGGATTGGGGACTCGCCAAGTCGCTGGATCATCCGGAAGAGGAAACAAATCTCCTGACGACGATGATTCCATCGGCGACGGAACACGAGCCGCGTGAAGCTCGTCCCGAGTTGACCATGGTCGGCGCCGTCGTCGGAACCCTGGCCTTCATGTCGCCGGAACAGGCAACCCCGGAGCAGGGAACCGTCGGTCCGCTCTCCGATATTTTCAGTCTGGGAGCCGTCCTTTATTATCTGCTGACCGGCCAGACGGCGTTTAACGGACGCTCGACGCACGATATTCTCAACAAGGTTCGCAACTCGACGCCGATCAAACCGTCGTTGATCAAGACGTATGTTCCCTCCGATCTTGAAGCGATTTGCCTGAAAGCGATGTCTCGGAATCCCGTCGGTCGATACCAATCCGCCGACGAGATGTTCGACGACCTCTGTCGCTGGCTCGACGGCGAACCGGTTCGGGCGCGAAAGGAATCATTTTCTCAAAAGGTCTGGCGCTGGACGAAAAAACATCGCCGGGTGTCGCTGAGTGTTCCGTCGATTCTCATCATGATCGTGCTGCTGGTCGTCGGCGGCGTCGTCGTCGATCGGATCGGCCGCGAAAAAACTCTGTCGGAACTCGAAAAGACGATGTTGAATCAATCGGTCGACCTGCTCAATTTACCCAACGTGATCATCGAAGGGAGCGGCGTCGTCTATCGCAAGGAAAAGAAACGGTCGGAAAAAGGGCCGTCGTCGCTTCAGATAACCGTTCCTAAAGCAGGCGACTCGCGGCTGCTGTTGATGTCGCCGACCGGAAAAGTTTGGGATCTGACCTCAAGGCAATTCTTGACGCTTTCGATTCTCGAACATGAGTCCGGCGGAGAGTCTCCGATCAGTAATTTCTGTATTCGCCTGGGAAAGGGGTCCGGGTATTTCGAGTACCGACCGGCGGATAATTGGTGGGAAAAACGGAGCCGGGGAAACTGGACGACCTTTTCGATTCCCCTGGGCGGTTCCGTCGGTTGGACGAAAACCGTCGTCAATGATCCTACGATGGAACAGATCCAGTGGATCGAACTCCATATCGAAACGAAAAAGCCGACGGTCTTCTGGATCGACAATTTGCAATTCATCCAGCGGAACAATTATTAGCCGAACAATCTTTTTGAACGCGATTCCATGAGAACTTTTCTTTTCACGTTGCTCTGCGTTTTCAGCTCGTCGGTCCTGTTCGCCCAGGAGTTTCGCGAATTGCCGGTTTCCGTGTATCGCGACAAAATGAAAGCCGGTTGGATCGGCCAGATCGCCGGCGTCTCTTGGGGCGCTCCGACGGAGTTCAAGTTTTGCACCCAAATCATCCCGGAAGACAAGATGCCGGTCTGGAGACCCGAGATGATCAACGACGCGTTCGGACAGGACGATCTTTACGTCGAGATGACGTTCCTCCGTTCCATGGAGGAATACGGCCTTGACGTGTCGCTGCGACAAGCGGGAATCGACTTCGCGAACAGTCAATACCGGCTTTGGCACGCCAACGACGCCGGACGCAAGAATTTGCGGAACGGAATCGCTCCGCCGGACTCCGGGCATCCGAAGTTCAACGTTCACGCCGACGACATCGACTATCAGATCGAAGCTGATTTTTCCGGCCTGATCGCTCCGGGCCTCCCGAACACGGCGATCGAACTCGGCGAAAAATTCGGGCGTCTCATGAATTACGGCGACGGCGTGTACGCCGGACAGTTCGTCGGCGGGATGTATGCCGAAGCGTTCTTCGATTCCGACGTCAAAAAAATCATCGCGGCCGGTTTGGCTTGCATCCCACAGGAATCGCAATACGCCGAAATGGTTCGCGACGTCGTCCGTTGGTTCGACGAAAATCCGAACGACTGGACCGCGACCTGGAACAAGATCGAAGAGAAATACCAGAACGATAAGAATTATCGAAAATTGACCTGCGATCCCGGCAAGTTCAACATCGACGCCAAAATCAACGGGGCCTATATCCTCGTCGGCTTGCTGTACGGAAAGGGCGATCTCGATCGGACGATTGTTTTGTCGACCCGTTGCGGACAGGATTCCGACTGTAATCCGTCGAACGCCGCCGGCATCCTGTTCACGACGCTCGGTTTTTCGAAGCTTCCGGCCCGATTCAGCGAAAAACTCGACGAAACCCGGAAATTCAGTTACACGGCGTACGATTTCCCGGCCTTGATCTCCGTTTGCGAAAAACTCGCCCGGCAGGCCGTCGTCAAGGAAGGGGGCCGCGTCGAAAAGAACGCCGCCGGAGAGGAAGTCTTCAAGATTCCCGTTCGGAAACCCGTTCCTGGAACGAACCAACCGAGTTGGAATCCCGGTCCCGTCGCCGACTCGAAATTCACCGAAGCGGAACGCAAGCAAATCGTCGAAGAAGAACCGTCGCCGGAAAAATCCGTTTCAAAAATTTTTCCCGGCTGGGTGCTGACCGATTGCGGTCCCGATATGAATCCCGGTTTCCGTGAAGAATATTTCGGACGAAAAAACGTCGTCATGACGCATCCGAAAACGAAGGGCGAACCATGCATCCTTTCCCGGACGGTTGCGATTCCGAACGAAAAGACGGCGACGCTGAAACTCTGCGTTGCGGCTCACGACGCCGCCAAGAAGGTTTTCGATTGGGAATTGGTCGTCAAAGCGGACGGCAAGGAACTCCTCAAACAGACGATCGTCGGCGGTTGGACCGACGTTTCCGTCGACCTGACGCCGTTCGCCGGAAAAACGGTCAAGCTCGAACTGCTCAACCAACCGAACGGTTGGAGCTTCGAGGCCGCGTATTGGGGCGAAATCAAATTGGTCGAGAATTGACGATGATCGAGCTTCGCGGCGTTCGGGTCCATAATTTGAAGGAAATCGACCTCGATCTTCCCTGCGGCGAAGTGATCGCGTTCTGCGGTCGCAGCGGCAGCGGAAAGAGCAGCCTCGCCGTCGACACGCTCCTTACCGAAGGACAGCGGCGATACATCGAGAGCTTTTCGCCCGCCGCCCGCCGATTCCTTGAACAATGGGAAAAACCGGATGCCGACCGTCTCGACGGAATTCCCGCCGCGATTTCCGTTGCGGATAAAGCATTGAATCCGTCGAGCCGCTCCACGGTCGGCGACGCCACGGAAATCGACGATTATCTCCGTCTGCTCTTTGCCAAGATCGGAACCATTTTCTGTCCGAAATGCGGCGAGCCCGTCAAGGTCGACACGCCGCAGAGTATTTTGGAGGAACTCAAATCGTTCGCAGCCAAAAAAATTCAAATCGCTTTCGCCCCGCCGCTGGACGCTTCGCAGAAAACGTTCGAAAAGACATGGAAGGAACACGGCTTCGTTCGCGGAATCCTCGACGGCGAATCTTTCAAACTTGATGAAGAATTCAAGAGCTGTTTGACGAGCTGCGACCTGTGGTCGCAGTCCCCCGCCGAATCGCTGTTCGACGCCGTCGAACAGGGTTCTCATCCGAGGCTGCTGTTGATCGTCGACCGAATCGTGATCGGTCAAACCGACGACAAGCGAATCGTCGACTCGTTGGAAACCGCTCTCAAATACGGCAACGGCCGTTGCTTCGTCCTCGAATCGACGAACCACGTTTTTTCGTCCCGTTTAACCTGCGAACATTGCGGGATTCCTTTCGAACCGCTCGAACCGAAGTTCTTTCGAGAAAATGAAACTCTCATCAAGAGCCGGGGGAGCGAAATCAAGAGCCGGGGGTGTACGCCCCCGGATGGGTTGTCCAACGCGCCCTCGCCTTCTGCCACCGTGCGTTTGCCGAAGCTCCACCTATCCGGGGGCTTACACCCCCGGCTCCTGCGCAACGCCGTACGAATCGACGACAAAAACATCGACGAAATTCGCCGATTAAAAATTGCCGAAACGACATCGTTTTTCGAAAAGCTGAAACTTTCCGAGTCGCAGCAATTCGTCGGCAAGACGCCGCTTGACGGAATCCGCCGACGTTTGGCGTTTCTCGAAGAAGTCGGACTCGATTACCTGACGCTGTCGAGGCCGACGCGGACCCTGAGCAGCGGAGAACTACGGCGTGTTGCCCTGACTTCGGTACTCGGCTCGACGCTCGTCGACATGCTGTACGTGTTGGACGAGCCGTCCGTCGGTCTCCATCCGAAAGACACGGAAATCCTGTTGCGTGCGATCCGGTCGCTCCGAGATCGGGGAAACAGCGTCGTGCTTGTCGAACACGACGAAGATCTGTTGCTCGCGGCGGATCGGGTCGTCGAAATCGGTCCCGAAGCCGGGGAAAACGGCGGCCGGATCATTTTTCAGGGAACGCCGAACGAAATGCTCGCCGCCCCCGATTCGCCGACGGGAAGTTTTTTGTCCGAAAACAAGCTCGGCGTTCCGCGCGTCAGCCCCCGACGCGCAGAAAAGCATGGTTTTCTTGAACTTCACGGCGCAACGGGAAACAACCTCCAAAATATCGACGTTTCCTTTCCGCTCGGGATGCTCTGCCTCGTAACCGGCGTCAGCGGAGCCGGAAAGAGTTCGCTGGTCCAGGAAACGCTGTATCCCGCTCTGTGTAAAACTCTCGGCAAAAAAACCGACGACGGCCTGCCGTACGAAACGCTGCTTGGGGCCGACCGGCTGGACGACGTGATCCTCGTCGACCGGACGCCGATCGGCCGTTCGGGGCGTTCGAATCCCGTCACATACCTGAAAATTTTCGACGAAATTCGCAACGTCTTCGCGGAAACGGTCGACGCCCGAACCCGAAATTACTCGGCGGGATTTTTCAGCTTCAACGTCGACGGCGGTCGCTGCGAAACCTGCAAGGGCGACGGTTCCGTGACGGTCGACATGCAATTCCTGCCCGACATGTTTCTTCCCTGTCCGCAATGCAAGGGACGACGCTACCGTTCGGAAATTCTCGACGTCACGTACCGGGGAAAGAACATCGCCGAGGTGCTCGACCTGACGGCCCGGGAAGCGTTCGGCTTTTTCCGGGGACAGGCGAAGATCCAGCAAAAGCTGAAACGGCTCATGGACGTCGGTCTCGATTATCTCCGGCTCGGCCAACCGGCGAACACGCTGTCCGGCGGCGAGTCGCAACGACTGAAACTCGCGGCGTTTCTGTCGACGATCAAAAAGGGCCGCTGTCTCTTTTTGTTCGACGAGCCGACGACGGGACTCCATTTCGCGGACATCGTGCAGCTTCTCGACTGTTTCGACGCCCTGTTGGCGACGGGACATTCGCTGATCGTCGTCGAGCATAACGTCCAGATGATGCGAGCGGCCGACTATCTCATCGACTTGGGCCCCGGCGCAGCGGATGTCGGCGGCCGGATCGTCGCTTTCGGAACACCGGAAAAAGTCGCCGCGACCTCGGAATCCGTTACGGGACGTTTTTTGGCTTGATTTCCGGTTCTCGTCAGTTTTCGGGAAAATTTTCATCGAAAATTCGCCTCTTTCCGGACTTTTTTTCTTAACCCGTTTCCCCGCAGTGAAATAAGATTTTCAAGATAATGTTGACACACAAGGAAAGATAGCTATAATTAGAACATCCGGCAAAATCGGATAATTCGGCAGGACCGGTTGTTCCTGTCGAATACGTCAAGGCGTGTGATTCGGAGGTCTGCAAGGACAAAGCTAAATAACACGGCCTTAGCGAACAAGGAAGTCGCGTTCCCTTCGCCCAGTGGAGTCGCGACAAGGCGAACAAACATTATCAAGAAGGACGGATCAATCTTATGGCAATCAAAACAGTCTTCACGACAGGCGAAGCGGCAAAAATCTGCAAGGTCAGCCAACAGACGATCATTCGCTGTTTCGATTCGGGACAGTTGAAAGGATTTCGCGTTCCCGGTAGTCGATTTCGTCGTATTCCACGCGATCAGCTGTTCGCCTTTATGCGGGACAACGGTATTCCGACCGACGCTCTGGAAAGCGGCAAACGCAAGGTACTCGTCGTCGACGACGACAAAGAACTCGTCGAATTGATCTGCGACGTTCTCGAACGCGACGGCCGCTTCGAGACGAAGTCCGTGAACAACGGCTTCGACGCCGGAATGATGGTCAAGGAATATCGCCCCGACCTGATCGTCCTTGACGTCATGCTGCCGGATATCAACGGCAAAGAAGTCTGTGTCCGCGTCCGAAGCGACAACTCGTTGGAAGAAGTCAAGATTATCTGTATCAGCGGAATGGTCGAGGAAGACAAGATTGCCGAACTGAAAGCCTCCGGCGCCAACGACTTCCTTCAAAAGCCGTTCGAGACCGATCGCCTCATCGAAAAAATGTGTGTGTTGCTCGACGTCGAATCGTTTGTTTGAGGAACCTTGGCAAATTCGTCGCTCTCCGCTCCTGAAACGAGCCGAGATCCGCGGTTACGGTCCTTGGGAATTTGGGAAATAAGGCTTTCGCTCGAAAAAAACATACCCACCAAACAGTGGGTGTAGAGTACAAAGTGTAGAGTACAAAGTGTAGAGTGTAGAGTACCGTATTGGACGATTTGGCCGAATCGGTACTCTACACTGATCACTCTACACTGATCACTCTACACTGACTGCCAACCGGGTATAAAACTTTCGAGCGGAAGGCCTTATCCCGATTTCAAGGGCGCGACCGCAGGTCGTGGTTCGTTTTTTGCGCTGCGTTCTTTGTCGGCGACGCCCTCGTTTTCCGACGAATCTTTTCGACCCCTTGCCAAAGCGAAAAAAATCCTTAAAATTTTTACAAACTTTTTTCTCTCCATTTCCCTTGAGAAAGGATTGATATGGTCGCCAACACCGCAGCGGAATTCGACGTCAAACAGGTTATCTTGATCGATGGGTCGTTCGGTCTGAAAGAAACCGAAAAACTGGCGTACACCGTCGGACACGATTTTACGCAGTTCGAAATTCTGCGGGAAGCGGTCGGTGAACTAGAATCAAAAGAAGAACGCGACGAGCTGAGTCCCGCCAGTCGCGTTCGCCTCGGCGTCGGGCTCTACCTGACCGGTCGCTATCCGGAGGCCGCGGCCGCTCTGAAAAAAGGAGACGGCGGGGCGTTGGCCCATTTTTATTTGGCGAAAACCTGTTTTGCCATGAAAAACTACGCCGACGCCTTGAAAAGCTACGATCTTTCTCAAAAAGCGGGATACGGAGCCGACGCCTGCACGTTGGGGAAAGCGGAAGCTTATCGTTATCTCGACAGTCCGGAAAAAAGTCTGGCGGAACTCGACAAGCTCTCCGGAGCCGTCGAACAAACGGCGGAATATCTCTATCAACGCGGCGCGACGGTTGCGTTGCTCGGCGTCGATCCGAACGAAGCGATCGCCCTGTATGAACGAGCCGTCGTTGCCGACAAGACACATGCCGGCGCCTTGTTCGGCCTCGCTCTGGAAAGCGAACGTCGCGGAAACGATGAGGAGGCCCTCGAACTCTATAAGAAAGCCGCCCTCAATTTTCCGACCAATGTCGGCCTGTTGATGAATCTTGGGCTTCTTTACGAGGATCTCGAGCAATACGAACAGGCCGTGATCTGTTTCCAGCGGGTTCTCGACGCTTTTCCGACCAACGACAAGGCGCGGCTCTTCCTGAAAGACGCCCGGGCGTCAAAAGAGATGCATTTCGACGAAGAGGCGCAGCGAAAACAGGATCGAATCGGACAAATTCTCAATTTGCCGGTCTCCGATTTCGAGCTGTCGGTTCGCAGCCGGAATTGCTTGAAGAGCATGGGAATCATGACGCTCGGCGATCTCTGCCGACACACCGAACAGGAGCTTCTCGCCAGCAAAAACTTCGGCGAAACGAGTTTGATCGAGATTCGCGAAATGCTTGCCCTGAAAGGGTTGAAACTCGGTCAGTTCGCGACCGACAAACATGTTCCGGAGACCGTCGAAGTTGAAACGCTCAGTCCCGACGAACAGGCGATTCTGCTGCGGCCGGTTACCGATCTGAACCTCTCGGTCCGGGCGAGAAAATGCATGGCTCGCTTGAATCTCCAGTCGATCTCCGAACTGGTTCGTAAAACGGCCGACGAGTTGCTCGAATGCAAAAACTTCGGCGTGACCAGCCTCAAAGAAATTCGCGAAAGACTGTCGGTCTACAATCTCAAACTACGCGGCGAATAAGGTATTGACGAGCTGAATCAACAGGCTGAATTAACGAGCTGAATTAACGAGCTGCGACCTGTGGTCGCAGTCTCCGCGTGCGCTGCAATGAGGCGAATCAAGCTCGAAATTGCTTACGACGGAACGAACTACAGCGGCTGGCAGACGCAACCGGACGTCCCGACGGTTCAGCAGGCGATTGAATTGGTATTGCGTCGGATCACGGAGGAAGATATTTCCGTGACCGGCAGCGGACGAACCGACGCCGGCGTGCACGCCATCAAGCAAGTCGCTGCCTTTACGACGTCGAGTCGTCTTGAGGCGGAAGTTTTCAAGCGAGCGTTGAACGGTTTTCTTCCCCGCGACATTCGGATCAGCAAGGCTTGCGAGGTTTCTCCGGAATTTCACCCGATTGCTCACGCCATCGGCAAACGCTATCGCTATCTGATCGACGACTCTCGTCCTTCGAATCCGTTTACTCGCAATTACTGTTGGGTTTATCGAGAATCCTTGAACGTCGAAACCATGCGGCAGGCGGCCCAATTTCTGCTCGGAACACATGATTTCTCGAGTTTCGAGACGCAAGGTTCACCGAGAAGCACATCGATTCGAACCATCTCGGACGTTCTCGTGGAGCGTCACGCCGCTGTTGGGGCGATGATTCCGCCGCTGATCGTCGTCGAAGTCGAAGCGAACGGATTTCTCTATAACATGATGCGGGCGATCAGCGGAACGCTGGTTCTTTTCGGTGTCGGCAGTCGTCGCGGTTTCGAAGTTCCGGAGCAGCTGCGTGCAATCATCGACCAAAAAGACCGGGCCGCTGCCGGACCCACCGCGCCGCCGCAAGGACTTTATCTTCTTGACGTTTTTTATCCGGAAGTATTTCGTTGAATCATGCCGCGATTACCCGAAGGTCCGCGACCGACGCCGTACCAGCCGTTGCCGTTCGTTTTTGGAGCTTCGTTGCTCGGAATTCTTGGCGATTACTTCCTATCGGTTCCGTATTTCGTTTGGATCGGCGTGAGCGTCGTCTCGCTGCTCGGCTGGCTCGTGTTGCTTGTTCGCGTCAAAACGAAACCGGTTTTCTCGACGTTGATCCTTTTGGTTGCGATCGGAGCGGTGTTCGGCCTTCGACACCACGTTCAATGGAATTTTTTTCACGAGAACGATCTGGGATTTTACGCGACGGAACTCGGCGGTCCGGCCGGTGTTCGCGGAACGCTGATTGATCTTCCGCGGCGATTGCCGAAACCGCCGGACGATCCGAGTCGACCGATCCCCTTGGCGGAGCGAACTCTTTTTACGTTCCATGCCGAATTTCTACGGGACGGCAAGACCTGGATTCCCGTCAACGGCAAGGTCTCGGTCGTCGTCGAAGGAGATCGGAGCGAATTTCGTTACGGCGACCGGCTCGAACTGTTCGGCCAACTGTCGAAACCGCTCCCTCCACAAAATTTCGGCGACTGGGACCTTGCGACCTCGCTCCGCAACCGCCGCATTCTTTCGATCCTTCGCGTTCCGTCTCCCGATGCGGCGGTCCGGCTCGACCAAGGAAACTGGTCGCTCGGCAAACTGCTCGAGTCGATTCGGCGGACGGGACGGACGAACCTCGAACGTTGCATGAATTCCCGTAACGCCCCGATTGCGACGGCGATGATTCTCGGATTGCGCGAAGGAGTCGACGAGGAAACGACGCAAACGCTGCTCGAAACGGGAACGTTGCATATTCTCGCGATTTCAGGACTTCATGTCGGTTTGGTGGCGGCGACGATCGGCCTCCTGCTTGCGTTCTTCGGCGTTCCACGACGAACGACAGCCGTTGTTCTGGCCGTCGTCGTCGTCGGTTATCTGATGCTGACCGACGTCCAACCGCCGGCAATTCGAGCTACGGTTCTCGTTCTCGTCGTCGCAGCGGCGATGTTTACAAATCGGCGTTCCCAAACCGTCAACACGCTCTGCGCCACGGCCCTGATCGTTCTCGCCCTGAATCCTTCGGAATTGTTTCAGTTCGGCGCCCAATTATCGTTCCTTGCAACCGGCGCCTTTCTTTGGATTCCGGTTTTACCGCAACGGTTGCGATTTCCTTCCCAAACCGTCGACAACCCCGAGGAGGAGCCCCAAGCCGAGATCGAATACTTCGAATCGGGACGTTGGTTGGCGTTTCGATCGGTCGAAAAATTTCTGTTCGGCGTCGCGACGCTGTTTCTCGTCAGTTTGACGATTTGGACCGTTTCGACGCCGCTGATTCTTGAACGAATCCATCTCCTGACGCCGGTTGCACTGCTCGTCAATCCGCTGCTCTGGTTTCCGTTGACGGCGGCGATGCTCTCCGGTTTCGCCGTGATGATCTTCGGAGCCGTTCCCGGACTCGGCTCCTTGTTCGGTTGGTTCGCGGACCTTTCGTTCGACGCTCTTTTCGGAATGATCGCTTTCTTCCAACATCTCGGCGGACATTATTGGACGCCGGGACCACCGATTTGGTGGAACGTTGTCTTCTATACCGGTTTCGTGGCGTTGACCTTCTTTCCGATACGGAAGCCGCCGAAAAAAATTCTTGCCGCTCTGTTCGTCGGTTGGATTCTGGTCGGCGTCGGAGTCGGCCTGTTCGAACGCTGGGAACGCCGCTGGAACGACCGCCTGACGGTGTCGATCTGTTCGGTGGGGCACGGAAGCGCCATCCTGATCATCACGCCGGAAAGTCGGGCGGTGATTTACGACGCCGGGTGCTTTTCGTCGCCGAAACGGAGCGGCGACGTTCTGAGTCGGGCTCTTTGGCGATTCGGAAAAACACGGATCGACGCCATCGTGCTGTCCCATGCGGATTCCGATCATTACAACGGCGTCGCGACGCTGGCGGAACGGTTCCGAATCGACGAAGTGTTCGTTTCGCCGTACATGTTCGAAAAACAGGTTCCCGGTCTGGACTTGTTGCGTGAAATCCTGGTCGATAAAAAAATTCCAATCCGAACGGTCGGCGACGGCGACGATTTGGCGACGGACGGTTTGCCCGGCTTGAAATTTCTGCATCCGCCGAAAGAGGGGAGCGAAGACCGCGACCAGAACAACGCCTGCAGCGTCGTCATGGTGCTGGAGCATCGAAACACGCGGTTTCTTTTTTCCGGCGATCTGGACAGTCGCCTGTCGCCGCCGTTTCTTGAGCGACCGCCGCTTCACTGCGAAAACGTCATGGTTCCGCATCACGGCGGTCGGTCCCGGCTGACGGAGCCGTTGCTCGCTTGGACGACGCCGAAACATTTGGCCGTCAGCGGCGGACATTTCACCCGAAACGAAGATTTATTGGACGATTTTCGGCGTCGCGGCTTTACGTTGTACAGTACTTTCGACGACGGCGCGATCGAATGGTCCCTGGATCGCTCCGGCGAACGTTGGAAACGCTTCCGAACAACAAAAGAGACAGTCGACAGGGAACGGCCCCCTTGACGATCTTCGGAAAAACGGTAAACTATGCAAACTTAAATTTGGGCTCGTTTTCGAAACGGTCGGAAGACGAGCTTTTTTCCCCCGACCGATTCCGTGCCGTAACGTCGCCGCTTCGTCCGGCGATGTGCCGAAAGGTAGGCTTAGAAAGAAGAAAGGCAGCAAATGTCGCAAATCGTCGCTCCCGTCTCCGTTCAGGAACTGATCGAAGCCGGCGTCCATTTCGGACACCGGGCCAGCGGTTGGAACCCCAAAATGCGGCCCTATGTTTACGGACGCCGCAAACTGATCCATATCATCGACGTTCGCGAAACCGTTCGAGGGATTCTGCGAGCGAAAAAATATCTGAAACAGGTCGCCGCTCAAGGCAGCTTGATTCTCTTCGTCGGAACCAAACGTCAGGCGACCGAAACACTGAAGCTCGAAGCGGCTCGTTGCGGAATGCCGTTCGTCGCCGAACGTTGGCTCGGTGGAACGTTGACCAACTTCAAGACGATTCGCAGTCGACTGACCCGACTGAAGGAACTCGAAGAAATTCTGAACGGCGAACAGCTCAACACCTACTCGAAGAAGATGCAGTCCTCGTTGCAGCGCGAACACCGCAAAATGTACCGGAACCTCAACGGTATCCGCGATATGAATCGGTTTCCTGAAGCGATGATCATCGTCGACCCGAAAAAGGAAAAGAACGCCGTCAAAGAAGCTCAAAAGCTCGGTATCGTGACGGTCGCCCTGATCGACACCGACTCGGATCCGGACGAAATTGATCTCCCGATCCCCGGCAACGACGACTCGATCCGTTCGATCGAAGTCATCATGCGCTGTATGGCCGACGCGATCCTCGAAGGTCGTCAGGAACTCGCCGCGAATAAATAACGAGTTTCGTGGAAAGCGTAGTCCCCTTTTCGTCATCCCCGCGAAGGCGGGGACCCAGAGGGAAAATTTCAACGACTCTTTGCATCCGTAGTCAACGTGTGTAATGGATGACAACGCTTGTGATCTAGGTCCCCGCCTTCGCGGGGATGACGGACATTACTTTTCCGCAAAAGCCCGATCAATCACACACACTCAACACCCAATAATCCCATGGAAATTTCCGCTGCAACAGTCAAAGCGTTTCGTGACAAGACCGGTCTGCCGATGATGGATTGCAAACGCGCCCTTCAGGAAGCCAACGGCAACGAAGAACTCGCCGTCGAACTGCTCCGCAAAGCCGGTATGAAAACGATGGCCGGTCGCACCGACCGTGAAACCGAATGCGGACGCATCGCGATCTTTACCGATCCGGAAAAGAAAGTCAGCGCGATGGTCGAACTGCTTTGCGAAAGCGCTCCCGTTGCGAACACCGACGAATTCATCACGTTGATCAACGGCCTTGCCGAACAACTCGCCAAGGGTCCCGGAGCGAAGACCGCCGAAGAACTGCTCGCCCAACCGTTTCCCGGGAAGCCCGGCGTCACGCTGCAGGCGTTCTATGACGATCTCGTCAACAAGATCCGTGAAGTCTTCCGTCTGACTCGATTGGTCCGCATCGAAGGTCCCTGCGGGGCTTACGTTCATCACAACGCCGGCGTCGGCGTCCTGCTGCCGATCACGGGCGAAAACACCGATCTGGCGAAGGACGTCTGCATGCACGTCGCCTCAATGAAGCCGCAAGCCTTGAATCAGAACGAACTCGACCCGACCGTCATCGAAAAGGAACGCAAGATGGTCGTCGAAGAAGTTCAACAGCAGAATGCCGGCAAGCCGGAAAACATCATTCAGAAAATCGTCGACGGCAAGATCAAGGCGTTCCTCGCCGGTTGCTGCCTGCTTGATCAGCCCTTCGTCAAGGACACGGCGAAGACCGTCAACCAAGTTTGTACCGACGGCAAGATCGAGATCCAGAAAATGATCCATTGGGTCCTGGGTCGCTAAGGACCTGCCGTCCAGGCGAACAGGAGCTGCCGCTCCGGCGCCATGGGGCGCCGGACTGTCGCTTCGCTCCCAGTCCGTGCTTGCCGCCAGAGTGAGACAACGGTCGTATTTTCCTACAAAATGTATCCGCCAAAGTTGCGAGTTCGGCAAGTGAGGATCGGGAGCGTAGCGACCATCCGAACGAAAATCCGGCGCCGGAGCGGCAGCTCCTGTTCGCCTGGACGGTAGGTCCTCCTAGCGGTTGCTCATTAGGATCGCGATCCAACGGGTTTCCGGATTGTTCTGCAGCACGATTTTGAGGACCATCGTCAGCGGCGCGGACAGGAACATGCCGATCGGACCGAGCAGCCAGCCCCAAAAGATCAAGGAGAGCAGAACGACGAGTTCCGAGATTCCGAGCCCTTCGCCGAGGTATCGCGGCTCCACGCCATAGCCGAACACCCAGTTGACGAGAACGAGATAACCGGTTACCAGACAACAACCGGTCAACCCCTGGTCGACCAGCGCCAACAGGATCGGCGGAACCGACGCGATGATCGGACCGATGTTCGGAATAAAGTTCAAAAAGAAAATCAGCAGCCCCCAAAGAACCGGGTATTCGACGCCAAGAAACCAAAGGCCGACCGTCGTCGCAATGCCCGTCAACAAGCTGACGACCGTTTTGATTTTGGTGTATTTCCAAGTATCTTCACCGATTCGCTGGAGATACTCGTTCGAGAGATCGCGATCCGGAAACGCCGCGGCAATCTTTTCGGGCAACTTGGCCGCCTCGATCATCATGAAAACGACCATCACGGCGATCAAAAACGAAATGCTGGCGATGTTCAACATCTCCTGAACGAGCATTCGAACATAGATCGTCAACGTGTTCAGGTCGACGAGTTTGTTCAGCGAAAGATACGACATCGTGGAGTCGCCGCGAACCTCGGCTGACGAAATCGGCGGCGATGAGTCGTTCGACGGTTTGTCCGGCAACGGATTGATCGACGGCGGCTCCACGGATTTTTCCTTCGGTTCTTCAGCCGATTCTTCAACCGGTTCCTCGACCGTCGTCGTTTTCGACAAAATGACGGGCACGGACTCCTTCAACGAGCCTTCCATCTCGGCGAATCTTTTCTTGACGCCGTCGATCCAGTTGTCCGCGTTCTTGATCACGACGCCGATCTTGGTCTGATAGGTCGGCAAACGATTGACGAAACTGTTCAACGAACTACTCAAAATCGCGACCACGAAAAGTCCGAAAAGAAAAACGATCGTCGAAAGAACGAGAATCGCGACCCAATTGGAAAGTCCTTTGCTTTTCAACCAACGGAGCGGCGGCATCAGGACCACGGCGAAAAACACGGCGAGGAAGAAGGGAGCGAGCAGCGACTGCGCCGCGTACAGTCCGGCAAAAATAATGGTCAGCGCGGAGGCGATCACGAGAAATTTCGTGCCGTAGCCGAAAATCTGCCGTTGGTCCATGGAAAGCTCCTTCTTGAAAGTCGGAAAACTGCTCTTGACAAAACTCGAATCTTTAAGGACGATTCGCCGCCGCACCGGATTGTCGATTCGGAACGGACAGACGACGCCGAAGTCGAACGCGTCGCGATCCGTCTCCGTCCCGACGAGCCCGAACGGCAGGCGTACGGACGTTTTCGTTTGACTTTTCGAAAAACTCCCGAAAAACTCCCTTGAACTCAGTATACTTCATGATTCTTCGCCGGCCTATTCCTCACATTGCCAAAACCATGAAAATGTCGTTAAAGAAGTTTCGGAAATCCGGCCTCGTTTTTTCCTGCCTGGCCCTGTGTCTGGCGGTTCTTGCCGCTTCGTCGTCTTGGGCCGCCTCAAGCAATCCCGCCGCGGACGCGTTGCTCGATGCTCTGGACGATACGAACGTCAGTTCTCATACGTTGAGCGGAACGCTGAACGTTCGGCGAACGGAAGACGGCGATTATCTCGATTTTCTGTCGGATCCGCTTTATCGGACCTTTACGATTTCGTCCAGCGGTTCGACGACGACCCTCGGCTACAGCAGTTCGTCGAGCAATACGGCGGAAGACGACGGCGTCGAGTTCTGTTTCCTGATCGCTCCCGGCGGCGAATTGGTTTTCGACAAGGCGGCGAACCTGAGCGGCGGATATTCCGATTCCGGGCTTTTCTACGTCGAGGACGGCAAATTGACCTTTAAGGGCGACACGACGTTGAGCGGCAACAAGAGTTACGACGCCGGCGGCGCGATCAATATCCGCAAGTTTTCCGGTGCGGCGACGTTGACGTTTTCCGGAAACGCGGTCTTTTCGTCCAACGAAGCGGAAAACTCGGGCGGCGCCCTCGCCATGATGGGCGCCACGGCGAATTTCGCCAAGAACGCGACCTTCAGTTCCAACACGTCTTCCAGCGGCGGCGCTCTCGACTTGGCCAGCGACTCCATTTTGAGTATCACGGGAACGACGTCCTTCAGCAGCAACAAGGCGACCGACGGCAGCGGCGGCGCCGTGTCGGCGATCGGCGGCACGATGACGTTCGGTAGCACGTTGACCGTGGAAAAGAACACGGCAACAGAAAACGGAGGCGGTCTCTACCTGGAAGGCGTCGCGATGACCGTTGCCGGAGTCGCGACCTTTACGGCCAATCAGGCCGAATACGGTGAGGATTCTTCGGCGGCAGGCGGTGGAGCAATTGCCGCAGCCGGAGGGACGATTCATTTCAAGAACACCGCGACGTTCGGCGGAAACACGGCATCGCTCGGAAACAGCGCCAAGACGTCCGGTGGGGCCGTGTATCTCGACGGCGGCGCCCGATTGACCTTCGACAAGACCGCGACGTTTCAATACAACAAGACGACCGACAGCGACGGCGGAGCGCTGTACGTCAACGACGGGACCGTGACCTTCGGCGCCGATTCGAGTTTCCTGAACAGCAGCGCCGGCGGATCGGGAGGAGCCCTGTATCTTTACGGAAGCGCAACGTTTACCGGAGCCGCGGACTTCAAAAACAACTCGGCCGCGTACGGCGACGGCGGAGCGTTTTACCTGACGGGCGCCGGCGTCGTCAGCTTCGATTCCGATACGGTATTTCAGGGCAACACCGCAACGGCCGGAATGTCCGGCGGCGGCGCGATGTACGTCGACAGCGAAAGTTCCGTGACCTTCAAAACCGGAACGACCACGACGTTTGAGAAAAATAAAACGTTGGCGGGAAGCGACAACGGAACCCCGGGCGGCGGCGCCGTGTTCCTCTACGGCGTCGGCAGTCCTTACGATCCGATCGCTTACGGATGGAACGCCAACGGAACAATGAAGTTTCTCGACAACGAAGCGGTCGGACAGGGCGGCGCCATGGCCCTTGAATCGTCCGCCGCGCAATTTGCCGCTGTGACGTTGACAGGAAACGCGGCCAAATACACGAACGCCGATGAAAGCGACCACGGCGGCGGCGGCGCGATCTACGCCTACGACTCGTTGGTCGTGTTCAACGAATCGGTGACGATGAGTACGAATAAAGCGGCCAACGGTAGCGGCGGCGGAATTTTCGCGACATCGACCGGAACCGTCGACGTGGACAATCCGGTTTACGGAATCCGCTTCACCAAGGGCGGAACCATCAGCGGCAACACGGCGAAGGAAGGCGGTGCATTTTATCTCGACATGTCGGCGATTTCCTTTGCCGGAACGACGACGATCAGCGCCAACAAGGCGACGGGCGGAAACGGCGGCGCCTTCTTTCTGGACGGAAGCATGATTTCCTTCGCCGGAACGACGACGATCAGCGCCAACGAGGCGAGTGCCGCCGGCGGCGGATTTTATGTTACTGGAACGTCGATGCTTCGATTCGAGGAAGGATCGACCACGACGTTGTCCGGAAACACCGCGGCCAGCGGCAAGGGCGGCGCGATTCACGTCGAGGAAAGCAGCGAGTTGACGCTCGATTTGAAGAAAAACGCAACGCTCAATTTGTCGGCGGGAACCGGCAACAACGTCGTCTTCAACGACGCGACCTTGAACGTCAACACGGCGACCAATTCCGCCTTGAACATCGCCACGGGATTTACCGGAAACGAAAATTCCGATTTTCGCGTCACGGGACCGGGCAATGTGTCCTTGACGGGAACCATTTCGTACATCGGAGCGACCGTGATCGACGACGGAGGCGTCCTGTCGATCGGCGGCACCTCGACGTTCGGCGTCTCGAACTTCACGACGGACAGTTACGAAAATTCGAATCTCGTGATCGGCGAAAACGGAGCGGGAACGCTGATTTTCAGTATCACGGAGTCCAACAAGAACGCCCGGCTTTCCGTCAACACGCTGAAAATCGGCGAACAGGGCGAAATTCTGATTTCGCTGCCCTCCGACGACTCGGGAAGCGCCGACGGAAAGTTTGCCCTGATCAAGGTCTACAACGACGGAACCTATTTCGACTGGAGCGATTACACGGACCGAATTGGTTCGTCGATCGGCTTCCTGAAAATCACCGAGTTCGACTACCAAACCGATCCGGACGAATACGATCCGGACACGGCGAATCTCCTGTCCGTCAAGGTCGAGTTTGACGACACGGCTCCGTGGACGTTCAATTTGGCCTCCGATTTTACGCTCCGAAAAACCGTGTTGAACGATTCGACGAAAGCGTTGACCGTCAACGGGGCCGGTCGCCTGTTCCTGGCGAACGACGCCAACGTCGGCGCCTTGGAAGGGAGCGGAAACATCGTTCTTAACGACAACGTCACGTCGCCAACGAAGGGAGCGGCTTTGACGGTCAATCAGGCGTCGACCTATTCGGGAACGATTTCCGGCTTGGGGGCGTTGGTCAAGAAGGGAACCGGCGTCCTCGAATTGACGGGCAAGAATTCCTATGAAGGCGGAACGACCGTTTCCGGCGGAACGCTCAAGGGAAATACCGATTCGTTACAGAAAAACATCAGCATCGCTTCCGGCGCGTCGGTTGAATTCCATCAGACGACGGACGGAACCTTCAGCGGCAAGCTGACCGGCGACGGCGGCGTCGTCGTCAACAACGAGATGAAAATCGACGACAAGGGAATTCAAAGCGATCAATCGTTGACGTTCGACAGCGCCAACGATTACAAGGGCGACACGACGATCAAGTCCGGTTGGCTCCTGTTGGGTTCCGCCGGTTCGTTGTCGAATTCGAATATTTTCGTGCAACAGGACGGCGGACTCGGCGGCTCCGGAACGATCGCCAAGACGGTCAACGTCGCCTCCGGCGGCGTCGTTCAGGCTTACGGCGGCAATTTGAAAATCCAGGGGGATTTGGTGTTCTCCAACGGCTCGTATCTCTACGTCATCGCCAATGGAGACGACACGGACGTCGTGTCGGTCGGCGGAACAGCGTACATCGACGGCGCAACGGTTAAAGTCGTCGGCGTCGGCGAGTCGTTTGTCGTCAACGAAGCCTTTACGTTCATCGAGGGAACGACCGACGGAGATTTCGCGAACAGCGAATCGACGTATTCGAATTACAAATTTACCTGGACCAAGTCGGCCGATGGAAAATCGTATACGATGACGGGAATCGACAGCGACGACCCGCCGGTTCCGCCCGTTGCGTCCGGACTGACGTCGAACCAGACGCAAACGAAATTCGCCTTGGATACGATTTACGCCATGGGATCCGGAACGGCCCTGTACGACACGATCCGCGTCCTGAACAGCTTGAATCCCTCGGATCCGGAGAAGAACGGATACAGTCCGATCTACCTCGACGCTTTGGACCAGCTTTCCGGCGCGTCGCGGGCCAACTCCATGAAAATGGGGATGTTCTCGCCGGCGGCGACCATGTTCCGACATCTTTCGATGGGACCGACGGCTTACGGCGGAATTCCATACAATAACGGTTACGGTCCGCTCGACGAATACGGCATGCGCGGCGAGGCAACGACGATTCGCGGACAGGACGAATTCTGTAATCCGCACGGCAACCTCTGCGGCGATTCGTACGGCGAGCTTTACGATTCCTGTTCGGCTTCCTGTTATTCCGCCGGCAACAATTTCTGGTTCGACGTCGTTCACGTCCAAACGAACGCCGATTCCGACGGCAACTCCGGCAACTTCGGCGTGTCACGGACCGGTTTCTTCATCGGCTACGACGCCTTGAGGACGTCCAATACGAAGGTCGGATTGACCTTCGGATTTTTCGCGCCGTATGTTTGGCAACGCAACGACCGTTACGACGCCGACGACTATCATCTCGGCTTGTTGGTCCAGCGGCAATATATGGGAGCGGAGTTTCTCGGATACCTCGGATACGCCCATCAGGAATACAAATCGAGCCGGAACGTCTCCTTGTTGGACGGATATTCCGAACACTTGACAGGCAAAACGTCCGGCGACTCGTTTTACGCAAGCCTGGAACTCGCGAAACCTCGCTGGACGACCTCGGGAATCGTCGTTCGACCGTTGTTCGGCGTCGACTATCTCCTGACCGCTCAAAAGGGTTACGGCGAGACCGGAGGAATTTACGCTTTGGATTTCGACCGCGCGACCTACGAGCAACTATTTTTGCGGATCGGCGTCCATTTCAAGAAAGAAACGTTCCGTTCGACCGGCGTCCTTCGTTTGCAGTATATTTACGAGGCTCTGGGTAACAACGCTCCGGAATCGGCTGCGCGGTTCGCCAGCGTCGGCGGCTCGCCCGTGATGACGATTCGAGGCGTCGATCCCGGTCGCGACTATTTCAACGTCGGAACCGGCGTGAACCTGCTCTTGAACAGTCCGAGAACACGGCGACTCGGTCTCGATTACAATTTCAACGTCGCCAAACACCTCACCGAACACTCCATCGGGTTGTTCTACACCGAGAGTTTTTAGGGCAGCGAATCGATCCGTCCGAACCTTATTCCGGGAGCGGCAGAACGCGGTAGACCGCATAGAAGTCGCTGGGATGGTTCGGCGTCGGATAAACACGACGGAGCGACGTCAAATGGGGATATTCCACATCGGGACCGCAGACGATAAATTCGAAACCGTATTGTTTGCGAAGACGTTCGATCTCTTCGTTCGTCTTCCACCAAAGATTGATCGTCAATGATCGATCCCAAAAAACGGTTCCGTTTTCTTCGTAGGAAAACAGGTCGCGCATCGTTCGGTTCCAGGCGACGATTCCGGCGGCGTCCTGCGGAATGTTCTTCCAGACGCCGACGTCGCTACGTCGGGCGTTCCATTGGAACGTCGCTCCTTCACGGGGAACCCAAAATTTAGCGGTCTTCGGCGTGTTTTCCCGAATCCAGCGACAGACGTTGATCCAGTCGTCGGCCGCCTTGGGATACGTTGGATCGATCCGGGAATAAGCGAAGCGCGTTCGAAGGTCGCCCAGAGCCGTCAGGGATCCCCACGGAGCGTAAAGAAGAATCGCTCCGTAGAGACAGACCAAGCCGATGGCGGTCAGCGGACGTTTGGTTCCCGGCCCCTTTTTTTTCGTCGCCGCCAAAAGAATAAAGCAGACGACCAGCGTGATCAGCCAGGGGATCCCCGGTTCCGGTCGCAGGGTCCAGGAAAAGAACCAGACGCCGAAAACGAGATGGTCGAACAAAAGATAAAGGGCGAACCCAACAACGGCGCAAATTCCAAGAAGCCGTACCGGTTGGTCGATCGCTTGCGTTTTAGCCGCGCAGCGCGTTCTTATCCTTAACGCCAGCAGCCGCCGCAAACCGCCGACGGCGACGCCCATCGGAACCGCGACGTCGGCCAAACGAAACCAGTAAAACCGGAGGATTTCCGCCGCTGTTTCCCGGTTGTCCCGAAATCCGTAATCCGCCGAGAAACCGATCCCCCAAAGAATCAGGGTTCCGACGATAAACCGATCGAAGCGTCGTTGCCGTCGTCCGTCCGCCGAACGGCTTCGACAAACGCTCCACCACAACACCGCGAGCAGGACGAACCGCGCCGGATACGTCCACGGAAGCATCGACGGCACGAGATGGTGATAGAGTCGCTCAAAAACGTAAATCCGATGCGCCTCATGAACAATTTCCCGGGAGGAACCGCTGTCGAGCAGCAACGCCGGAATCAGGCCCGGCAAGGCAAGCAATCCGCCAAGAAACAATCCTGAGAAGTTTTGAACGAGGTTGGTCCATCGCTTGCGTTTTAGCCGCGAAGCGCGCATGGGCCGTGATTCATGAAATTCGAAGAGCCGCATGAAACCGACGACGAGAACCGTCCAGCCGCCGACGAGAACGTGGAACGCCGAAGCGGCACCGAGAAAAATCCAAGCCCGATTCCAACGACCGCGAATCGCCGCTTCCAAGCCGAAAAAGACGAGTGGAAACGCAAAGGACTTGCCCTCGACGCCGCCGATGATCCATTCGCCGGCCATGTGAAAGGAGTCGACGTAATACGCCAGGGCCGTTGCCGTAAGAATCGCCGCGAAACGCATCGGAATCAACGTAAAGCTCAAGCGTCGCCAACTCCACGCGAGGAGGAACCATGTCGTCCAGCGGCCGATTTGAGCCATGCCGGCGGGAGAAAAGAAAAACGTCAGCCAACCGAACGCGAGATAGAAGACAAGATGTGAGTCCTTCGACTCCAAAAACGTGTCGTTCGGGATCAGGTCGGGGTCCCAATAATGAATCGCTTTACCGATGTAGTACGGTTCGTTCGAATCCGGAATCGGCCAGGAACCGAACACGCTAAACACCGCAAAAACGAGCAGCAGTTCGAGAGCGGAAAAAAATATTTCCGGTCGGCGGAAAAAAAACGTCCGATCATGGACTCTCCGGTGGGGCGTCGCCTTTGGGAGAAAGGAAACGCCCCGACGAAATCTGTTCCAAAATTGTCCCGGCAAGGATGTTCAACTCCGGTGTTTTCTCCTGTAAGAAAATCGCAAAACACGTGATTGATGACGTCGTTGTTCCTTCAAAAAATCCGTACCGACAGACGTCATGGAGAATTGTAGCGTATTTCTCCGCCCAAACAAGTCAATTCGGGAAAAATGTGCCGAAATGTCCCGAAAAGCAAATCAGGAAGGGGAGCGTTTGCGGTTTGGGGGCAACGTCAGCGTTTGAACACATATTGATACCCCTCCCCTCTCCCTTGGAGAGGGCTAGTACCCTGCCAAGCCTAAAATTGCTTTAGCCACGGAAGACACGGAAGGAACACGGAAGGAGATGATGCAAGGAATTTCTCCGTGATTTTTCCGTGTCTTCCGTGGCAAAATATTGATAAAATATACTTTGGCGTTGTACTAAGGTGAGGGGCGAGCGATTCGGCGGTATGTGAAGGATACAAAGAATAAAAAAACCATTTTGTCGGTTGGTGTTGGTGTTTTTTGACCATTTCAACCACAAAACCCCTCACCCTAACCCTCTCCCGAGGGAGAGGGGACGGAAATCTTAAGTCTTTTCGCGATATTTCACCCCATTGCTCCGCCCCCAATCAGAAAATGCCCCCTTCAGGATCCTTGGAAAGTGTTTGCTGCTTTTTGGGTCGTTTTATTCGGAACAATCGGATTATTCCGATTTTCTGGAATCTTTTTGCCGATAAGATCAAAAGGAATTGTTGCCGTCTGTTAGTTTGCGCAAAACGGGAAGATTGCAGTCCCGTCAGATTCAATGAGCAAGAAAATTCGATTTTCTGGTCTTTTTCTTTGTTTCGCCGTTGTTTTGGCGGTTTCGCCGGTTCTTCAGGCGCAGAACATCAGGGTCGGAACCGAAGACTATGGCAGCGCCTACACGATCGGCTCCGGTTCGACAAACCAGACGATGACGTTTACCGAAGCGGGAGCGACGGCAACGGCGACTGGAACGCAGACTTGGAGCGGTCGCATCGTCTTGGCCGCTGCGGGATCGATCAGTGTCGCGACTCCTACGACGACCGGAAGCACGGCCAAGTTGACCGTCGACGGCGGAATCTACGGTTCCGGCGACCTCACGAAGACCGGAAGCGGTACTTTTCTGCTCAATTCGGCGTCGAAGCAGACCGGTTGGACGATCATCAACGGCGGAATTTTTCAGTCAGGCAAGAGTCATGTTTTCTCTGTAGATTCTGTATTTTCATTGAAAAGCGGAACTCTTGACCTTAACGACACGGTGCAGGAAATCGCGGCGCTAACCGGAACCGGAACGCTAACATTCGGCAACGCCGGAACCGGCAGCCTAACGGTCGGTGGTCATTCGACCGACTCGACGTTTTCCGGCAATTTCGAGGGCGACGGAACCTTCGTGAAAGTCGGATCGGGAACCACGATCCTGACCGGTTCGAGCCAAAACGCCGCAACGATCGACTTCGACGTTGCCGCCGGAAATCTAAGCGTTGACGGCGATTTCAGCAACGCTTCTTCCACTGCGACGGTTCGAAACGGCGGAACCCTCGGCGGCTCCGGGACTTTTTACGACGTCAACGTCGAATCCGGCGGAACGCTCGCTCCGGGAACCCGAACCAGTTACGCCGTCCTGGCGACCGATACCCTGACCGTCGCCAACGATCTGACGCTCGATTCCGACAGCAGCTTGAACATTCGGGTCGACGAAACAGGAAATTCCGATCGGGTGATCGTCGGCGGAATTTTTTCCAACACGAATCAGGAAGCGAAACTCGAAATCCACGCGCTGGCCGGACAATATTCCGGTCAGGAAACCTACGACACCTTTTTGGTCGACGCCGCCGGAACGAACATCGCGGATTTTGTCGCCGCGAACATTTCGATCGACCAAAAATTTCTGCAATTGGAAAACGTCGCCGGAGGAAATAATTCGTTCCGGATTTCCCGGATTGAAAATTATTTCGCCGACAGGGCTCAAGGCCGCAACCAACGGGAAGTCGCCGCCGTCTTCGACCGCACCGGAGCGGCCGGACTTTGGCGGCCCATGACGAACATCGCCAATTCGACAAACCAAGCGGACATCGACGCCGCTTACCTCGATATTTCCGGAGCCGTGAAGGCGAATTCCCTCATGCTCGGACAATGGCGGACGTCCCGATACGCGATGAATCATCTCGATTTGACGCCCTGCGGCATGTCCCACGACGGCGCGTTTTGGGTGGAAGCCGTTCACCAAACGACCGATGTCGACGCCGACGTCAACAGTCGGGCTTACGGCGTTTCTCGGACCGGTTTCATGCTCGGCGGCGAAGAACGCGCCGGCGGCGTCGTGATCGGAATGCTCGGCGGATATTCGCAACCGTTCTTGTACAGCGACGGCGACAAATATACCGTCGACGACGCCCAGTTCGGATTCTACGGCGGAACGAAATTCTTCGGATTCCTCGAAACGAAGGTCCATCTCGGTTACGGACACCAGGAATATGAATCGCGGCGGTTCCTGCGAAGTTCGGCCCTGTTCGGCAATTCTTCTTCTGAGCGGATCGACGGCAAGTTTTCCGGCGACTCCATGTCGATGGCGATCGAGTTCGCCGTTCCCTTCGATTGGGAGATCGTCCGAATTCGACCGTTGCTCGCGCTCGATTCCGACTTGACTTGGCAACATCCGTACACCGAAACCGGCGACAGCGGCTGCGAGTTGCTGTTCGATCGAACATTCTATGATCGGACCTTCATTCGGCTCGGCGTCACGGGGCAGCTGGGATCGGTCGCGGAATGCACGCCGTTGACGTTTGTCGGTCGGCTCAACTATTCGTCCCAGGTCGGCGGCGAGTCGACGCCGTTGACGCCGAGCCGTTTCGTCGCCGATCCGTCGCAGCGGATGAAAATCGCCGGCGCCGATCCGGGCAAGAACTATATCAACTGCGGCATCGGTTTCCGCTACGGTTTCGATTCCTGCCGTTTCTTCTACGGCGATTACGATTACAACGGTTCCAATCGAAGCCGCGAACATCTCGCTTCGCTCGGATACGTCCAAAAATGGTGACGCGTTCCGGCAAAAGATTCAGTCGACTTGTTCGGAAACTGTGATTCGGAAAATCAGAGCCGCGCCCGTCAGAAAGAGGTTGACTTACCAAAAACCGCTTCCTGACGGGCGCGGCTCTGAAAAACCATAGCTATTGTTTGCCAAACGGTCTAGTACAAAGTTAACGAATTGATAATCGTGGAAGCGGAAAAAACATCGTCATCCTCGCGAAGGCGGGGACCCAGAGAACAGATTTTAATTAGCTTTTGCACACGTTATTGACGGATGCAAACGATCAATCACGTTTTCCGTCTAGGTCCCCGCCTTCGCGGGGATGACGGCTATTGATCCATTCTCACGAGCATTATTTTCTTAACTTTGTACTAGTATTTCGACGGCAGGGGATGGGGGTCTTTTCTTTGGAGAATCGTCTTGTTGGCGGCGTCGATCAACTGGACGAGCAGCGGATCGGCAAAAGACGGTTTCAGCTCGATCACCTGTTGCAGGTATTCAATCGCGATATTCGGATCGCTTCGATTTTCCGCGGCGTACCACGCCAATCCGGCCAGACCGATGGCGCGATCGTTGGCGTCGGCGTCGCTCAACTCCGAGAAATCGTGAAAAATCGTCAGCGGTCCGAATGAATCGTCGATACGGAGATAATACCGAACGAGTTGCCGTTTGGCCTTCCGAACCCAAAAATCCTCCTCGGGAAAATCGTCGACCACGCTGGTCCAGCCGTCAACGGAATCCAGTTTACACGCATACATCCACTGTTCCGCGACGTTCGCCCGTTTGGGAATTCCGTCCCGCTTCGGAGCGTGGAGAAGATTCGGAGCCGCGTAGATCCGCCAGTATCCGAAGACGCCGCCGACCAACAGGACAATCGCGAACACGATCAGCCGATAAATCAGCGGTCGCCGCCGTCTCAAACGGTTTTCCGTTTGCATCAGATTCCGGAGCTTTTCCGTGGTCGCCAAAAGTTTCGCGTCGGTCTTGTCGAGGCGGAAAATGTTCCAGTCCGGCAACCGTTTGGCGGCGTCCTCATTGTGAAAATGCATCAGGAAAAGCAGCCGCAGTTCCCGTTGAAGTTCGGGAAAAGTCGCGAACCGTTTGTCCGATTGCTTTTCGATCATCTGGTGGACGATCCGGGCCAGCGCCTGCGGAATGTCGGGCCGCAGCCGCTCCAGAGATTCCGGCTGCTTGTTGACGTGCTGGATCGCAACGGAAAGGGCCGTATCGCCTCGAAACGGTGGTTGGCCGGTCAGCGCGTGATAAGCGGTGATTCCCAGCGAATACATGTCGCTGCGGTGGTCCAGCGGCTTGCCTTGAGCCTGTTCGGGACTCATGTACAATGGTGTGCCGAGCGTCATACCGGCCTGTGTCAGGGCGAGGCTCGTCGCTTCGTTCGGATCCGTGACCCGGGCAAGCCCGAAGTCGGCGATCTTCACGTCGCCGTCGTCGCTGAGCAGAATGTTTTCCGGCTTGATGTCCCGATGCACGATGCCCGCTTGCGCCGCTTTATCGAGGGCCGACGCGGAACACCACAGGATCTCCGCCAGTTTTTCCGCCGAGAGCGGTCCGCCGCGCTGAATCAACTTCAGTAACGTTTGGCCCTGAACATATTCTTGCGCGATGAACCAACAACCGTCGATACAGTCCGCCTGGAAGATCTGTACGAGGCTGGAATGGTTCAATTTCGCGACGGCCCGGGCTTCGCGGACGAATCGTTTGACATAACTCTCGTCGTGAGACAGTTCGCTCTTCAGAATTTTTAGCGCGACTCGGCGTCCGAGCGACCGTTGCTCCGCGAGATAGACCTCCGCCATCGCTCCGCTGCCGATGCGACGCAGAATATGGTAATCGCCGAATTCCTTGTTGGTCAGGTCGATGTCTGGCATGGTAAACGACAGATAGGAGCCGGGACCTGTGGTCCCGGAATGTTCGAGACTGGCCCAATTCGCCGGGACCGCTGGTCCCGGCTCAGGGGGGCCCGGCGATTTCACAAAAAAATCCCACGACTCTTGCTTCTTCCCCTTCCGTCCGATTATACTTTGTTTTCAATCGGGTTGAAAGCCTTTTATCACAACCAACAGGAGATCGACATGTCGAACAAGTCAGCGACGTGCGGACGGCGGCAGTTCCTCAAGGGAGCGGCTCTGCTCGCGGCGGGGGTTCCCTTTTATGTGCCGGGTAAATTACTCGGTAAAGACGGAGCCGTTCCGCCCAGTGAGAAAATCATCCTCGGCGCCCTCGGAATCGGAGGCCGCGGCGGACACGATTTGAGCGTCTTCATCAAACAGCCGGACGTCCGATTCATCTCGATCTGTGATTCGCGGAAGAGTCGTCGGGAAGAACTCAAAAACATGGCCGACAATTTTTACAACAATAAAGATTGCACCATGTACCGCGACATGCACGAATTCTACGCCGAGCAGCCCCAGATGGACGCCGTGCTCATCGCGACCGGCGACCGCTGGCACACCAGGGCGTCGATCGTCGCCGCGAAGGCCGGAAAGGATATCTACTGTGAAAAACCGCTCTCGCTGACCATCCAGGAAAGCCGGGCCGTTGAAATCGCCGTCAACCGATATGGTCGTATCTTCCAAGCTGGAACGCAGCGTCGTAACATCGGCAACTTTCAACTCGCGGCAAAACTCGTTCACGAAGGCAAACTCGGTAAACTGACCGAAGTCCACGCCAACACGCTTTCGCCGGGAACGACCCATGATTGGTTGCCCGCCCAACCGGAACCGGAAAAAGACGTCGTCGACTGGGAAATGTGGTTGGGATCTTGTCCGTGGCGACCGTTCAACGAAGCCTATATTCGCGGCGGCTGGCGGGGATTCTACGATTTCCACGGCGGCGGAATCCTCGAATGGGGAACGCATACCGTCGACCTCTGTCAATGGGCGAACCAGTCCGACGAGACCGTTCCGGTCTAATTTGGGCCGACCCATAATTAAAAGGGCCAAAAAACGGCCCGAGTCGAAGGCGTCTACGCCAACGGCGTCAAGATCGTGATGCGCAACGACGGTTGGCGAGGTCTGGGAACCTGTTCCGCTTATTACGAAGGAACCGACGGTTGGGTCGAAACCGGCGACAGCGGTCGCATGGAAGCATCGCCGAATCTTCGTTCGGAGCTCAAGTATTTCGGAATGCCGGGTACGTCGCCGGACAATCATATTCGGGAATTCTTGGATTGCGTCAAGTCGCGAAAAAATCCGGCGTCGAACGCCAACGTCGCGGCCAACGCCCACATCGCTTCCCACTGCGCGAAAATCGCCTGGGACCTGAACCGCAAGGTCGTGTTCGATCCCGTCAAGGAAGAATTCCTCAACGACGACGAAGCCAACAAACTCCGCAGCCGAGCCATGCGAGCGCCGTGGCGGTGCTAAAAAAGTGTTTCAGAGAGAATGCGACTTCCGTCATCCCCGCGAAGGCGGGGACCTAGACGGAAGGCGTGATTGATTTGTTGCACACGCAATTAACGAATCCACAAAAACGAAATTTCAAGTCCCGTAATTTGAGGATGCAAAAGGGCAATAAAATCTTCTCTCTAGGTCCCCGCCTTCGCGGGGATGACGTGCGGTTTTCCCCATCAAAAACAACATATCTAAAATATCAACCATGAAAAACACATTATTCTTCCTCCTTGCGGTCGCCTTCGCGCTGCCGCTGTTTGCTCAGGACCCCGATTGGCATCAAGTTCCGAAGGACGACCTCCTCGGTAATCGGGGCGAGATCGCCAAGACGCTTCTTACGACGACCAGCGAAACCACGATGCTCAGCATCGTGCAACGTCCGGAAACCGACGAGGCGATTCTCTACCTCAAGATGCTCGCTTGCAAACGGCTCGGAACCCATGGAACGAAGGCCGCGATTCCGGCGCTGGTTGCCTCGCTCGATAAAGAAAAGGAAGGTTTCTACGCCCGGTACGCTCTCGAAACGATTCCCGGTCCGGAAGTCGACGCCGCGCTCTGCGACGCCGTCAAAAAATTGACCCGGCCCGAAGCGATTGCCGGAACGCTCACGACGCTCGGCGTCCGCAAGAATCCCGCCTCGGCGGCAACCGCCAAGGATTTCTTGGCTAACGAAAACTTCGACGTTGCGCAGGCCGCAGGATATGCTTACGCCTCGACGGCCGGAGAAGCCGCCGTGGAATTCTTCACGCAGAAAAATCTCGATCCGAAGTTCGCCGACTCCGGTTTCCTGCTTGCCATGGAACTCGACAAGGCCGGAAAGAGAGATTTGGCCCTCAAGGTTTACGACGCCCTCGCTGTCGCCGAAATTAAACCGTACCAGAAGGAATCCGCCCTGTATTGGGGGATCAAGGCCCGTGGAGCGGACGGTATTCCGAAGCTTGTCGAACAGCTGAACTCGGAAAACCCGAAATTCTTCGCGGTCGCTCTGAAAGCGAGTCGGGAGCTTCCCGTTGGCGACGGCGACCCGGTTGTCAAAGCGATGATCGATCAACTCGACAAACAGAAGGACGCCGTTCGAAAATCGTTGCTTGTCCGCGCGATTGGAGACCGAGTTGTTTTGGAATCGAAGCAAATCTCGTTGCCGGTCGTTACCGGATTGGCGAAGGCCGGCGACGAAGTCGTCCGGGTCGCCGCGATCGACGCTCTTCGCAACATCGGCGACGCCTCCGTGCTGCCGGTGCTGATCGACGCCGCCAACCAAACGGAATCGGCCGCCGTCGCCGACGCTGCCAAGGGAACGCTGTCGAACCTTCCCGGCAAGGAAGTCGACGCCGCGATCATCGATTTGCTCGACAAGGGCAACACGACGCAGAAGATGACCGCGATCGGTTTGGTCGAAGACCGTCGAATCCTCTCGGCGTTTCCGCTCCTGAAGAAATCGTTGCAGGACGCCGACGCCGGAGTCCGCAAAGCGGCTCTCGACGCTCTCGGCCAGGTTTCGTCGATCGACGATCTGCCGATGCTCCTCGACGTGTTCGCCGCCGCCAAGGACGAAGAAGACGTCAAGGCGATCCAAAACGTTTTGAAGTCGGCCTGTACCCGTATGCCGAAGGACGCCGCTGCCGAAAAGGTCGCCGACCTGCTCGTCAAATCGCCGTCGCTGGAAGTCAAACTGTTCTGCTTCGATCTGCTCAAGGAGATCGGCGGACCCAAGGCCCTCGCGGCGGTCGAACTGAGTGCTTGGGGCGACAATCCGGAACTCGTCAACAAAGCGACTGAAATGATCGGCTCCTGGAAGTCGCCGGAAGACGTCGAACTCGTCGCCGCCGCTTGCCTGAAGCTCGCCAAAGAAGCGAAAGACAACAAGTTCAAGGTCCGGGGAATCCGTGGATATCGCCGTTTGGCCCAGCAGTTCAATATGTCCGAAGAACGCCGTATCGCGATCTGTCAGGATATTTTGAACATCGCGGACCGGGACGAAGACAAGATCCTCGTCTTCGAAGTTTACGCCCGGTATCCGTCGCTGAAAATGCTCGACCTGACGATGAGTCAAATCGACGCCCCGGCGTTCACGGAACGAGCCTGTGAAGCGGCCGTCGTGATCGGCGAAAAGCTGCAAGGCAAGTCGCCGAAAACCGCCGAAGCGATGAAAAAGGTCATCGAAAAGTCCGCCAAGGACCCGACGAAGGCCAAAGCGAAAATCGTCCTGGATCGACAATAGGAAAGAGGGGCCAGGGGTTAGGGGTTAGGGGACAGTAAAAGACAAGGCGAGTTATGCTGCTGTCCCCTGATCCCTTTCCTCTTCTTCTGGCCCCTGGCCCCTAATCCCTGACCCCTCTATGAATTTCCTCGACAACCGCCTGAATCCCTTGTTGCTGCGTGAACTGCGGCAGCTCGTTCGGAATCGGTTTATCATCGTGTTGATCAACCTGTTCATCGCGGTGCTTGTCACGGTGTGCATCATGGCCGTGTTGCTCGATATTCGGCCGCAGGATCGGGGAATCGGCGCCGGCTTGTTCGTCGGACTGACGTCGATCATGGGAATCGCGTGTTTTCTGGCGGTCGTCGTCTACACCGCGATCATTACGGCCTCCGAACGGATCAACGGCGATTTGATGTTCGTTTCGGCCCTGAAACCGTCGTCGATCGTCTTCGGAAAATTCTTTTCCGGCGTGATCCTGACGATTCTTTTGATGAGCGTCACGTTTCCGTTCGTCACGCTGGCGTATCTGCTGCGTGGTCTCGACATCCAGCACGTTTTTCTGTCTTTCGCAACAACGTTTCTGATGATCCAGATGATGAACGCCTTGGCGATCTTCGTCTTTTCGAACGTCAAGACTTACGTCCAGATGATGATCGCTTTGGTCGTCGCCGGAATCCTCCTCGGAATCGCGGCCTTCAACGGTTTGCTCCAGTTTTTTTTAGGATTCGGCGGCGGACACCGCTTTTTATTCGTCTACGGAAGCCCTGCCGACGCCTGGATCCCGATCGTTTCCACGCTCCTTTGGCAGACGGCGCTGCTCGTTTTTTTTCTCGCCGCCGCCGTTGCGACGATCGCTCCGCCGACAACGAACCGAATGCTGCCGCTACGGATCGTCATCGTGGCGATCTATCTGCTGTCCTTGGCGTACGGAGGATTCGTGTTCGGTTGGAATCCCGACTTTGTCGAAGGTTGGGGCCGTTCCTGGCTCGTCGCCTTGTTGCCCTTGCTCCTGTTGGTGGTCTGCGAACGGGAAACATGGACTTATCGTGTTCGGAAGACGATTCCCGGACATTTTTTGTTGCGGATGCTCGTTTTTCCGTTTTACACCGGATCGCCCTGCGGATTGGCTTGGACCGCTCTGCTTGGCGTCGGAATAATGGCGGCCGCTTTTTTGACGAATCCCCCTTCGTTCGATCTCAACGACAACCGCTGGTTGATTGTTTTCGTCTTGCTTTTCGCCGTCGATTATTGCATCACGGCCCTGCTGTTCCGTTCCTTTTTCCTCTCGAAGTCAATCCCGCCGGACAAAACCTGGACGCTCGTTCTCGTTCAACTCCTCGTCTTTACGTTCGGCAGTATGACGTTATACTACCTAGCGATGGGAGATGAAACCTACGACACCGGGGACCGGTATTCCAAGCATTTTTCGTCGGCGTTGAATCCGTTCCTGATTTCGGACAACGTCGACCAGACGTTCCGAATTGCCGCCGCGACCACTTGGGCGATTCTCCTGTCGATTCCGTTCGTTTATTGGTTCGGCCGGCGCGTCGCCGAATTCACGCCGACGACGCCGTCCGACGTCATGACGCTGGCCGACGCCGTCGCCATCGTCCGCCACGCCGACGACAACCCCCTCGTCAAAGGACGACGCAAGGCGGGGGAATAAACTCATCGTTCGCAAAAAAATTAATACCGTCATCCCCGCGAAGGCGGGGACCCAGACGGAAAATATTATTAACCGTTTGCATCCGTTAATAACGTGTGCAAGAATTTATTGGAATCGATTCTCTAGGTCCCCGCCTGCGCGGGGATGACGAAAAAGTACTGTTCTTTGTTGCGAAAGCCTCATCCTCGACAACGTTTCATGCCCCAAAAAACCTTACCGTTCGACCGCGACTTCATCGAGAAGCTGACGGAAAAATATCCGACGCCGTTTTATATTTACGACGAAAAAACCTTGCGACGGCAGGCCCGGTTGTTCAACGACGCGTTCGCCTGGAACGCCGGATTCAAGGAATTCTTCGCCGTGAAAGCGAATCCGAATCCGAGTTTGCTGGCGATTCTCAAGGAGGAAAAGCTCGGCGGCGACTGTTCCAGCCTGCCGGAACTCGTTCTCTGCGAGCGGATCGGAATCCTCGGCGAAGAGATCATGTTTACGTCGAACAACACGCCGGCGGCGGAATACGTCAAGGCGGCACAGCTCGGCGCGATCATCAACCTCGATGACATTTCGCATGTTCCGTATCTCGAAAAGCACGTCGGATTACCGGACGTTTTATCGTTTCGTTGGAATCCCGGTCCGTTGCGCGAAGTTGAGAGCGTGATCGGCAACCCGGTCGACGCGAAATACGGCTTGACGACGGACCAGATTTTCGAAGGCTTTCGCTTGTTGAAACAAAAAGGGGTAAAAAGATTCGGACTCCATACGATGGTCGCGTCGAATCTCCTCGACAACGACTTTTTCGTACAGACCGCCCGGACGATGTTCGAATTCGCCCGGGACCTTGATCGAAAACTCGGCGTGAAACTGGAATTCGTGAACCTCGGCGGCGGGTTCGGCGTTGCGTACCGACCCGAACAGACGCCGCTGGACCTGAAAAAAATCGGCGAAGGAATTCACGAAGAATACGACAAGTTGATCGCCGGGACGCCGCTGGACCCGCTGAGAATTTGTACGGAATCCGGTCGCCTCGTCGCCGCCGAGTCGGGAACGCTCATCACCCGGGCGATTCATGAAAAAAATACGTACAAAAATTACGTCGGCGTCGACGCCTGCATGGCGAACCTGATGCGGCCCGGAATGTACGGGGCCTATCATCACCTCACGGTGCTCGGCGACGTCGAAAAACGGCCGCGGGAAGTCGTCGACGTCGTCGGCTCCCTTTGCGAGAACTGCGACAAATTCGCCGTGAACCGGGAACTGCCGAAGATCGAGATCGGCGACCTGCTCGCGATCCACGACGCCGGCGCCCACGGTTACGCCATGGGATTCCAGTACAACGCCAAATTGCGTTGCGCTGAGCTGCTGCTCCGTGAAGACGGCTCCGTCAAACTGATCCGCCGCGCCGAGACGATGGACGATTATTTTGCGACGTTGAAAGATATCTGAGAGCCGGGGGCTGTGCCCCCGGGGAATCGATTCATGATTTTTCGATATTCAGCGCGTCGCAGGCGACGCGGCTAACCCCTTTCCCCCTATGGTTCGTTTACTGGCCGTCGACTGGGACGACGTTGAATTACGGTATTTGCTCGGTTCCGTGCAAAAGGAGAACCTCACGGTTCTCAAGGCAGGTGTTTGTCCGCTTGACACCGAATCGGATCCGGCGACCGTCTTGCGGACCGTTGCCAAGGAAGAGCGAATCGAACCGTGCCCCATATTGCTCGGACTCGGACGGAACAAAGTCGAGTTGCTGTACGTCACGCTGCCGCCTTGTTCCGTGACGGAAATTCCGATTTTGTTGCGAAATCAGCTCCTGCGGGAGTTGCCGAATTTTTCGGAGCAGGATCCGCTTGATTTTTTGGCCTTGGACGACGACTCGGACGGTGAGCGGCATGTCTTGACGGCGACGATTTCGTTGCTGAATCGACAGTCCCTGATCCGATCGTTCCGTTCAATCGGTCGGTCGCCGAAACGGATCGGGTTGCGGTCGCTGCTTGCCGCGGAGCTGATCGTTCATGGAGAAGCGGCACCCGCCGAACTGGAATCCGCGCTGAGTGTTTGCGCCGTCGGCAACGACGTCGATCTGACGATTCTCGAAGGGCGGCGAATCGTTTCCACGCGGTCTTTCCGTTTGCCGGACGGTCTGTCGCTGACGGAAACGACGGAACGAATCGCTTCCGAAGTTCAGCGGACCGTGACCGTGGGAACCGAAGGGTTGGCCGGCGTCCCGATCAAACAGGTTTTATTGTTCGGAAACGACGAGGAATGGAAATCCCTGCTCGAAGCATTGCGAAAACGGGGCTTGGACGTTCGCCTTGTCGATCCCTTCGCCTTAGAACACGTTACGGCGAAGACGCTTCCCGACCAACCGGGACGCTTCGCTCCGCTCCTGGGATTATTGAGCGGAGAATTACCGAATCGAAAAACCGCGATTGATTTCCTGCATCCGAAGGAGCCGCCGCGACCGGCGAACTACGCGCTGCTCGTCGTCCTGACGTTGTTCTTCCTCGGGATCCTCGGTTACGGCTTGTTCTACTGGAACCAACAGGTCGTTCACGGACTGGAGCAGGAATTCGCCGCCTTGGAAAACGAGGACAAGGAAGTCTCGCTGCAATTCCAACAGGCCCAACCGATCTGGAACGTGCTGCGACAAACCCAATACTGGGACTCCCAAGGAGCGATCTGGCTCGACGAGTTACGGGAATTGTCTGTCGTCTTGCCGTTGGAACAGGATCTCGTCGTCACCCAGATGTCGTTCGCCGTGTCGACGAATCCCCGATTTACCGGTTCGATCCAACTGGCCGGCATGGTCCGCGACCCCTCCGTGCTTTTAACGTTGCAAAATAATTTGAAGGCAAAGGGAATCTATTGGATGTCCGATCCGAAGCCGTCGACGAATCCGGCCGGCGGCGGATATCCCTGGCTGTTCCGAACCACGATCTGGCGCATCAAACGTTACTGAATCCCGATGGAAAACGTATTCGGAGCCGCGCCCGTCAGGCTCCCGCTCGAATGTTTCGTACCCGTTTGGTGATTCGCTTGCGTTTTAGCCGCGAAGCGCGTCTGGGGCTTTTATTTTCCGGCGAAAGCCTCGGGAAGCGGTTTTCGCCGAAACCGAACAAAATTTTCGTGAAGAGAAAAACGGTTCGAACACGCCGACCATCAACTCGGACAATTACAAAAAACCGACATGAAACATTTCAAATTCGTTTTCCTGTGTTCGTATTTTATTTTTGTAGCGAATTGCCTTGTTGCACAGGAATTCCCTGACGCGTTGGCCCCGGCAACGATTTTGAAACCCGTTCCCGCCGAATACGGGAACGATAAACGGCAATTCCAGGGAATTCCCAGTTTGGCCTTGTCGTCCGACGGCCGTCTCTGGGCCGACTGGTACACCGGCGGAACCGATGAAGGGGACGATAATTACGTTCTCGTCGCGACCAGCGGCGACTCCGGTGATTCGTGGAGCGAACCGCTCCTCGCGATCGACATTCCGGGACCGGTTCGCGCCTACGATCCGGCGCTCTGGACCGATCCGAACGGCAAGCTCTGGGTGTTCTGGGCTCAAAGCGAGCATTGGTGGGACGGCCGCAGCGGCGTCTGGTGCATCACGACCGAAACCCCGCGATCCGAGGACGCCGTCTGGACCGCTCCGCGACGGCTCTGCGACGGAATCATGATGTGCAAGCCGATCGTCGATTCGAAAGGACGTTGGCTGTTGCCGGTTTCGCTTTGGTCGCTCAATCCGATTCATCCCGAAAGAAAGTTGGCGATCGGCGCTCACGTTGTCGCTTCGGAGGATCAAGGAAAAACGTGGAACGATCTCGGACACGTTACCGTTCCGAAAAAAGACGCGATCTTCGACGAACATATCGTCGTCGAGCGGAAGGACGGTTCTCTTTGGATGCTGCTGCGTACGAAATATGGTATCGCGGAATCGACATCGACCGACGGCGGCAAAACCTGGTCGGAGTCGCAACCTTCGTCGCTGCCGCATCCCTCGGCGAGGTTTTTCGTCCGTCGCCTGCAATCGGGCAATCTCCTGCTCGTCAAACACGGCGGTCTCACGGAGAAGACGGGCCGCAGTCATCTGACGGCGTTTCTCTCGAAGGACGACGGAAAAACCTGGACCGGCGGCTTGATGCTCGACGAACGCAACGGCGTTTCGTATCCGGACGGCGACCAGGCGAAAAACGGAACGATTTTCGTGATTTACGATTACGATCGGACCGGAGCGAAAGAAATTCTCGCGGCTCGATTCACCGAGGAAGACGTCGAAGCGGGAAAAATCGTCTCGAAAAACGGAGCGTTGCGGCTCATGGTCAACAAGTCGACGGCCCGGCGACCGGAAGCGAAACCGTTGACGTTCGACGCGGATTCGAACGCCGACGGCAAGCCGATCCGTTTCGGCGACTCCCCCGAACTTGAATTACGCAACGGCGACGAGCGGGGACTCTTCAAGGCCGGTGAAAAACTGTTCACGAATCGCGACTACACGCTGCTCCGGTACCCCAAAGAATTGGAAGGCAAGAACTTGCTTCGAAGCAAACTGGAGGCCGTCGAAACGATTTGCCGCAAACCCGGCATGATTTACGTGTTTACGCCGACCAAGGCGAGAAACAAGGACAGCGTCGTCGGAGAACTCCTGGAGAACGGGTTCGAAAAAGTCGCCGTGCCGGAAGATCTTCTTTTCGGCAACATTATCGGCAACGTCGTAACGCTTTACCAAAAACAGGTCCGGGCCGACGAAACGATCAAGTTCGGCAAATGGGGCGTCCTGGTTTGGTAGATCGTTCTCGAGTCGCCGTTCGGCTTCCGATTGAAAGAAAACCACCCAAGAGCCGCGAAGGAAAACCACCCAAGAGCCGGGGGTGTAGGCGGTACTCCGCCGTAGCCCCCGGATGGTTGGGGTTCCGAATAGCAGGAACCCTTGGGGATCTTTTTTCGAGCGAAAACCTTCAGCGTCACGAAAAGTATTCCGTCTCGAAGATTACTCCGTCACAAAAAGAAATCTCCCGTCAATCGGAGGCTCGTTCGTCCGTTGGCCGGTGATCCAACTCGCAACGATAAAACGAGTCGAAAAACGTCGCGATTTTTTTGTAGCGTTCAAAAGCCCCGGCGTAATGTCGAGCCGTTTTTTCGTCCGGAAAGAAAACGCCGTTGCTTTCCGTTTTTTTCCGTGCCGGCAGGGAATGTTCGTCGAAACGCCAGCCGATGCTTTCCGCGGCGAACTTCGCCACGCCCCAAGCGGAATCGGCGCCCGCCATCGGAATCAACGTTTTTCCGAGAACGTTTGCAAGGATCGACATCCAAATCGGAGAGCGGACGCCGCCGCCGACGACTCGGAACGACGTCGGCGCGTGCTTGAACATCGGCGTGGAGATCAGGCAATCGCGGATCGAATAGCAGACTCCTTCCAGGACGGCCTGAAAAAAATGCTCATTGCGATGCGAAGTCGTCATCCCGACGAAGCCGCCGCGAAGATCCGGATTATCGTACGGAGCCCGTTCCCCCTGCAAAAACGGGAGGAACATCAAACCGTCGCAGCCCGGAGAAACCGTCGTCGTCGGAAACGAAGAAAGAGAAAGCACGGAGCGAATCCAGTCGACCGACCTCCCGCAACTGCTCGTCCCGGCCTGTTTGATGGCGAGGTTTCCGAACGGAAACGGATAGGTAAAAAGTCCCGTGGTATACGACCTGTCGACGTCCAAAGACAGGATCGCGCCCGCTGTTCCCAACCGGATCACGCATTCGTCCTGTTTTCTCGCTCCCGTCCCGATCATTTCCGAAACGGAATCGAGGCAGCCGAGAACGACCGGCGTTCCGGAAACGAAACCGACGCGGGCGGCGGTTTCCGTCGTCGTTCCGATGACGTGTCCGGACTTGAAAACACGAGGAAACGACTCCGGTCGCAACGAAGTCATCCCGGCGAATTCTTCCACCCATTCGTCGTTCACGAAATCGTACATCAATGTCGCGGTGGCGGAACCGACGTCGCAAGCCTTCGTTCCCGTCAGGCGATAAACGAGATAATCCTTGCCCGTCAAGAAGGTTCGCGCATCGGAAATCGCGGCCGGTTGATGTTTTCGTAACCAGAGCAATTGCGGGAGCGTCCAGGTACACGACGGCTTGTTGGATGTCCGTTCGGGAATTCTGTCGCCGTAAGTTTGCGCGAGCCGTTCGACTTCATCCGTACTGCGGCAATCGTTCCAAAGAATGGACGGACAAGTCGGCGCATCGTTTTCGTCCAATAAGACGGGAACGTGAGCCATACCGCAAAGGCCGATACACCGGATTCTTGCCGGATCGACGTCGTTTTCTTTCAACGCCGTTTTCATCGCGGTTTCCAGCGCTCTCGTCCAGTCTTCCGGATTTTGTTGCGTCCAACCGGGAACGGGGGTCGACGTCGGGTATCCGGCCTGCGCGTGTCCCGCCGAAGTCCCATCCGGTTTCATGAAAGAGACTTTCAGGCTCCCGGTACCGAGGTCGATTCCAACGACCAGGTCGGATTTCAATCGGTTCGTGTCGATCATCGTCGAATCTCCGGGGAAAACTGTTTCAACGGCTGGAGCGACCGCGTGATTCCGTCGACGAATCCCTTGGTGTCCGTCGTCACGGTAATCATCCGCAATCCCCGGGGGCTCAACGTTTCGATCAATTCTTGTTTCGTAATATTGGCTCCGCCGAAGACGTCGTTCCGATTTGCCGTGTCGATGACGAGTTCCAGCGCGTTACGGAGAAGTCCCGTCGCCGGATCGTTGGGAATTCCCATCGACAGCGAAAGGTCGGCGCATCCGACGAACGCGACGTCGATTCCCGAAACGATTAATATGTCGTCGAGGTTTTCCAGGGCTCGCGGCGACTCGATTTGCACGATCAGGAGATTCCGTTCGTTGGCGTCGGCAAGGAAACGATCCCGGTCCGTCGCCGTGAAGCCCGTGTGGGGCCGCGACAGGGAAAGCCCCCGTGAACCGAGCGGCGGGTATTTCGTCAATTCGACGCAAAGCCGTGCTTCTTCGGCGGTTTCGACGTTCGGAACCATGATTCCGCCGACGCCGAGATCAAGGAGCGGCGTTACGATATCTCGCCGCATCGCGGGAACCCGGACGATCGGCGTACAGGAAGAACCCTGAAATCCGGCGAGCAGCGACGAAATTTCCGGCAACGAAAACGCTCCGTGTTCCATGTCGAGAATACAGAAATCGTATCCTGTTGCGCCGAGCATCGCGCCAAGCCACGGCGAACGGAGCTCGGAAACGAAAATTCCGAACGAAACGCGATCTTCCGAGAGACGTTCTCGCAACGGATTGAAATTCATGGAAAACGATTTCATGATTTTTCTTGAACGAAATTATTGTCTGGTTCATCGATAATCGGACGCCCCCTCCACCAGGTCGCCAAACTGGAGCCGGTGATATTCATCAACGGTCCGAAAACGGCCGGCGCGAGACCGACCGTCGCGACCTTGCCCATCTGGAGCGCGATGCCGGACGCCAAACCGCCGTTTTGCAAACCGACTTCGATGGAAATCGTGCGGCAGGAACGTTCGTCGAGTCCGAACAATCGGGCGACCCAATATCCGAAAAGGAATCCGAGTACATTATGCAACAAACAAGCGAAGATCAAAAGGAGGCCGATCTTGAGAAGATGGTCCCGTCCTGCCGCGTTGATGATCACGATGGTCAACAACAAGCCGATCATCGAAACGAGCGACAGGCAACGATCGAAGGCCGCCGGTTTATTTAGCACGAAATTCCGAAGGAGCAGCGAGGCGACGATTGGAAGAACGAGGAAGACTCCGCAATGGAACGAGATGCCGTACAAAATATTGTCGGACGAATAATATCCGACCGTTACGAAAAACAGGTCGACCAGTACGATAAAACCGGCGAAGACCGCTAATTGTCCCGCAACGGAACGGAACGTCGCCGAACGGGAGACGACCGCTTGGAACATCATTCCGGCGAGGATCGGCAGAATGACGAGGTTCGTGATCTCGGCGGTCATCTTGAGGTACGCGACTTCGACGAACTGACCGGCAAGGATTTTCATGAAGAACGGCGTCGCCAGGGGAGCAATCAGCGTCGAGACGGCTGTCAGCGTTACGGAAAGGGCCATGTTGCTCTTCGCGATGAAATTCATGACGTTCGACGCGATACCGCAGGGAACGGAACCGACCAAAATGATTCCCGCCGCGATTTCCGGCTCGAATCCGAAACCGGTCGCGATCAGAAAACCGATTCCCGGCATGATGGTGAACTGGCAAAGCATCCCGGCGAAGACGCCGTAGGGCTGTTTCAAAATTCCCCGGAAGTCGCGGAAGGAAAGTTGCGTTCCCATCCCGAACATGATGAATTGCAGGATCGGAATGATAAAAACCGTTGTTTTGACGTCGCCGACATGGAGATAGAACTCGGGATAGTACATCGACGTCGTCACGCAGGCGATCACGATGATCGTGTACGAAAAGCTCTTCGTCTTCGGATAAAATCCGGCAAGGACGGCGAGCGACATCCAGAACCCGGCGAGACAGAGTCCGCCGGGCTTGTAAATTCCGAAGCCGGTCAGGATAGCGAACGCCGCGAGCAACAGCAAGCCGACGCCCGTCCAGAATATCGGTTTTCGCAACAGGGTAATCATTGATTATTCGTATCGAACTTTCAAGAGGCACGTTTTACCGCCCCTCTCCGGAGGGAAAAAGTATCTACGTGAATTTTTTAGAACACGGAACGCACGGAATAACGGAAGGAACGGAAAAAGTTGAATCAGTATTTCCGTATGTTCCGTTATTCCGAGTATTCCGTGTTCTCTGCGGATGAGAATTGTGTCGATGTTTTTGCTCGAGGGAAAGGGGACATAATAATCATTTTTTCTTTCCGGTTGCTTTGCTGACGATCTGTTGGAGCACGGTCTTTTCGGAAACCGGTTTGCCGGCGAGGACATCCGCTTCGGTGAACGCCGCGTACAGGATTTCGGCGTCGCTGCCGCGTCCCCGGTCGTATTGGATGAAAATCCGACCGTCCGGATGCTGAAAACCGTCCGGATACGAAATTCCGTTGCGCTCGTCGATCACGAGACCGCCCTTCCACGTTTTGCCGTCGTCGTCGGAAAGCATCGCCGTGAGATGGGAACGCCCCTTGGTTTTTTCGTCGATGTTGCCGTGCTTCACGAAGAGCAGGTTGCCCGATTGCAGCCGCCGGATGAAAAATCGCGCCGCGACGGCCGGATAAGCGTCCGTCGGTTCGCTCCACGTCGCTCCTTTATCGTTCGAAAATGATTGCATGATTCCCGTGTTCGTTCGAGCGAGCATCCACAGCGAACCGTCGTTCCGCTCGATCACCATGTGCTCGTCGAAGCTGTGTTGCGGAAATCGACAACGTCCCTTGCGGGTCCAAGTTTTTCCCTTGTCGGTCGACTGAAAAACGTTGGCGCCACGAAAATCGTCGAGATCGTGATGTTCTTCGTTGAGCATGTTTTTCGGCCCGATCATACCACGTTCCCAAAGCGAGATGGGAAGCAACCATTCGCCGGATTTCAGGACGGTCGGTTTGCAGAGCGTCGCTCCGTGCCAAATCCGGACCGGCGTCGACCATGTTGGTTGCTCGGCGTCAGGATTTTCGCACACGGTCGCCCAATCTCCGGCGCGACCGTCGTAATATCCCATTGCCTGGTCGAAGAACAACCAAAGTTTGCCGGTCGGATCGGTCCAAAGATTGCCGACGAGAATCCGCCGTTTCAAACCGTTGGGAGCGTCGGTCGGGTTGATCACCAAGCGGGGCTTCGACCAGGTTTTTCCTTCGTCGTCGCTTGACGCAACAACGAAATATCCCTTGTCGCTGTCGCCGCCGGAACACCACGCCGCCCAGAGTCGACCGCCGGGAGACCGTTCCATTCCGATCGTCATGTTGTAGTCGCGGTTTTCGTCCCAATATTCCGGTCCGGGCTGCGTGATCAACTTCGGAAGTTCCATCGACATGTCACGGATCGCCGGATCCAGCGGTTCCGGCTTGAGGTTCTTATCGTCCGTTTTCTTTTTTTCGTCCGGTTTCGGAGCATCCTGCGGCGGAACGAGCGGTTTGGCGTCCTTTCCGTCGTAAACGGGTTGCGGAATGCCGTCCAGCGGCGGGAGCTTCGCCTTGACGAAGGTCGCCTGGTGCCGGTTGTTATCGAACGCGAAATACAACCATTGCTTGTCCGGACTGACGTATCCTTCCGGATAATTGAGGCTGCCTTTCGGACCGTCGCAGGATTCGGCGACGACGACCCTTTTGTACGGCCAGGTTTTCATGCCGTCGAAGCTGATCCAAAGCGACATCGGACTGCGATGGTTCGAATTTGGATTATGAACCAGCGCAACGGTATTCTCCGCGAGGAGAAACAGCGCGACTTTCGAACTCGGATTCGGAATGTCGGTTTTTTCGGCGACTTCTGGCCAGGTCAGGCCGCCGTCGTTCGACTCGGCTTTGTACAGAAACGTTCCGCCGCCCCATTCCGGCCGGATCAACATCACGATGCGGCCTTTGGTCGGTTCGACGATCGCCGGTTCGGCCCAAAGATGCTTATCGTCCGGAATCGGACAGCGGATGTCGCCGTGCTCCGACCATGTCAAGCCGCCGTCCTGCGAAATCAAGACGCCGTTACGAGAATTGATGACCGGGGTGTTGACCATGTTCGGATTGTTTCTGTTCCGGGAAATCTTCGGGAAGTTTTGGTCGTCGAGCTTGCCGAGATAATGTTGGAACGGAACCATGATCCGGTTTTCCCGGGTGATGAGATGCGGCCGGATGAACGTCGCGGCTTCCAATCGGCCCGGAAGCGGTTTCGCTTCGCTCCACGTTTTGCCGTTGTCCGTGCTGGTCGTCGTCCAGGAACGCCAATTCCAGTCCCATGATCTGGCGTGCGTCGCGAAAAACATCGTGATGCGGTCGCCGACGACGAACAACTCGGTCGGACCTTGTCCGATCGTGTTCCCGGAACGGGGAAAGCCGACGTCGACCGGTTCGAGTTTCGACCACGTTGCGCCGTCGTCGGCGCTGTAGATCACGCCGATGTAATTGTCCGGCGACGGCTCGGTCTTTCCTCCGGCGAGAAAATAGAGGGCGATGCGACCGTCCGGCAGAATTCTCGGAACGGTATCGCAAACCATTCGGTTCGGCATCACGCCGTCGAAGGCCAAGACGACACGGTCCTGTTTGGCGTCCTCGGCGGCTTGTTTTTCCCAATCGGCGGCAAACGCCGAAGCGCTCGCCAAACACAGCACGGATAAAAGACAGAGTTTGGATTTCATGGTATTCGATGAGAAAGTTTCAGAACCCGATGCGTCAGCGAGAGAAAGAGCTCAAAACACTCGCTGACGCTTCGTGCTCTGTTTATTGACGATTGATTACGGAGCTTCGATGTCGAACGAAAACTGATTGACGCCTTCCTTGACGGTGCAACGCAAGGGCGAGGTGTCTTTATTGGCGTATTTCGCGGCGACAAACGACGTCACGGGAGCTGTCGCTTCGGGATCGTTTCGGTTCGACTCGCCGACTTCCTTCGAAACGATCACGATGTATTCACCGACCGCGACGCCGGGATGTTCGGCCTGCGTGAACATCTCGGCGATTCCTTTGTCGTTCGAAAACCCGCCGGCGAACCATTTGGTCTTTTCGACGGCCCGGAGATCGACCGAGGCGCCGTTTAGGGGCGTTCCCTTTATTGTAATCGTTATGGAGCAAGGATGCAAGGTCGGGAGATCCGGAGGTTTCGGCTTGCCGCAGCCGGATAATACGGCCCCCATCATTATTGAAACGACGACGACCGTCGAAAAACGAAACGGTTTCATGGAATGATTCCTGTTGATGTGTTGATAAACGGGTTTTCCCGAATTCGTTCCCTCGGGCAAAGTTAAGGAAATAATGTTCGTGAGAGTGGATCAATGTCCGTCATCCCCGCGAAGGCGGGGACCTAGACGGAAGACGTTATTGACCGTTTGCATCCGTCAATAACGTGTGCAAGAACCTATTAAAATCTGTTCTTTAGGACCTGTAACAAAATAACTTTTACAATCGTACATTTTTAACCACGGAATACGCGGAATAACGGAATAGACGGAAATGAAGAATTCCGTGTTTTTCCGTCCTTCCGTGTGTTCCGTGTTAAAAAACAAACAATGAAA
>JAVBQW010000124.1:0-22615 GCA_031548665.1 Thermoguttaceae bacterium | reverse complement strand
AAGCCGGGGAGCCGGGACCTGTGGTCCCGGATTGATTAAACCCGGGACCGCAGGTCCCGGCTCCGGCTCCTGATCTCGACTCCTGATCTTGCCAAAAAAACGGACAAACGTTACACTGTTTGCCTTGGTTTGAAGATCGGGACCGCCGGTCCCGGCTCTACTGTGGTTCGAACCCCATCTACGACCATGGAAATTTCGATCAACCGGTTGATGAACGATTCAGGTGTCAAATTCGGAACCAGCGGCGCTCGCGGTCTCGTCGCCGATATGAATGATCGTGTTTGTTTCACCTACGCTCTCGCTTTCCTGCGTTACGCCGCGTCGAAACCGGGAGAACCGAAATTCCAGAGCGTTGCCGTTGCCTGCGATCTGCGGCAGAGTTCGCCTCGGATCGTTCGAGCCGTCTGTCGCGCCGTCGAGGAACTCGGATTGACGCCGATTGATTGCGGACCGATTCCGTCGCCGACCGTTGCCCAATACGGTTTGGAGGAAAAAATTCCGTCGATCATGATCACCGGCAGCCATATTCCGGAAGACCGCAACGGCATCAAGTTCAATTTGCCGACCGGCGAAATCCTGAAAAACGATGAGGCGATAATCAAGCAGGAGACGGTTTCGATTCCGGAAGAACTTTTCGACGCCGACGGAATGCTGAAGTCCGATGCGTTTCCAACGAAAACGGTTTCCGACAACGGTGTCGCGAAAAAACGGTACATCGAACGATTCCAACGGGCCTTTCCGAAGGAACCGCTCGCCGGCGTCCGAATCGGACTGTACGAACATTCCGCCGTCGGCCGTGATTTGCTCTATCAACTTTATTTGACGCTCGGAGCCAAGGTTACGCGGTTGGGACGCAGCGACCGGTTCGTCTCGGTGGATACCGAAGCGGTCCGCGAAGAGGATCTGCTCCTTGCCAAGGCGTGGGCGATCGGCGAAGAGCGGTTCGACACGGAGAACAGTCCGTTCGACGCGATCGTTTCGACGGACGGCGACAGCGACCGCCCCTTGCTGTTCGACGAACTCGGCAACTGGATTCGCGGCGACGTCGCCGGAATTCTGGCGGCTCGCTTCCTCTTGGCCGACTGCGTCGTGACGCCGGTCAGCTCAAGCACCGCCTTGGAACGAAGCGGCTGGTTCAAGAAAACCATCCGAACGAAAATCGGATCTCCGTATGTCGTCGAGGCGATGCGCAAGGCCGTCGAGCAAGGATTCAAACGGGTCGTCGGATACGAAGCGAACGGCGGCTTTCTCACAGCGACGTCGATCCTGCTTGACGAAGACGAATCGAACGCCCCGCTGACGGCGCTGCCGACCCGGGATCCGGCGATCGTTCATTTGGCCGCGATTTGTTTCGCCCGACAGAACGGCATCTTGCTGTCCCAACTCGGCGACATCCTGCCGCGACGGATCGTGATGAGCGACCGACTCCAAAACTTTCCGACCGACTTGGCGCAGCGAAAAATCGAAGAGTTGACCTCCGGCGGTCTGGAAACGATCCAGCTCGTGTTCGCGACCTTCGGCGAACTATCGACCGTCGACCTGACCGACGGCGTTCGAATGGTGTTCGGCGAGGACATCGTTCATCTTCGGGCGTCCGGCAACGCGCCGGAGTTCCGCTGTTACACCGAATCCGATACGAAGGAACGCGCCGCCTCGCTGCTCTACAAAACGATGACGCTCGTCGATTCCTGGCGCCGCCGTTCGCAGAACGATACCTATCCGTATCAACATTGAACAATAACAGCCGGAATGACGGAGGACGGCGTTTTCCGTCATTACGTCGGAGTACCGACTCCATTCCGGCTTTTATTGTCCTCCGGCTTGAATCGTTGATAGGCCCAGGCGGCGAGCGTCAGGATCACGGCGAGAACGAAAAACGCGCCGATTCGGTACAGTTCGTTGACGCCCGCCATGTCGACGATCAGGACCTTCGTCGAGGTCAACGCAAAGAGAACAATCGCCATCCAGCGAAGAACCGCCGAGCGCCAGACGAAGCCGACGAAAATCAGCACGCCGCCGAAGACCGACCAGAGAATCGACAAACCCATCTGGGCCTGCCATGCTCCGGAATCGGCACCTCGCAGCAGCCGAACGGATTCGTAACACTCCGCCGACATGCTGACCCAAAGGAACACGACGCCGACGAACGCGAAAAACTGATAGGCTTGCCGTTCGCCGAGCAACTCCGAATCTTTTTCGTCAAGCGTCGACAGGAACCAAACGCAAACGAAAATCAACGAAAACGCAAGGAACGCAAACGGCAGGGCGTAGGGATTGAACAGCGGCGTCACGTAATCGGGGCGGTTCCAAATCTCGATCGGACAAACTTTGAGCAGCGTCAACAGGAGCAGCGCAACGGCGAGAACCCGCAATGATTTCGCGTTCGTGAGTCCGGCGATGATCGCCAACACGACGGCGAGCAGCGTCCAGAAGACCGTTAGCGAAGCGTAAGCGAGGAATTCATGGTTCGGCCAATCCGTGCGAACGTCGAAATATTTAAAGCATTCGACGGAGGACGCTCCCCAAAGCAGGGCGATTCCCGTCAGACCGAGCAGCGTGAAAAAGTCCCGTTCGTGTCGGTTTTCCAGCGGTCGGGTTCGAACCGTCCAGACAGCGAGGGCGATCATCGGAACGATCGGACAGAGAATCGTCAGGAAATACGGATTGGCCAGCGGAACCGTCAAATTGGGGCGTTGGAATAATTCCATGACGAGAATTTTTCCAACCGTCAACGTAAAGCCGAACAAGCCGACGCCCCGCAAAACGGCGGAGCGGGACACCAATCCGAGAAGAATCAAAATCGTTGCAAAGACCGTCCAGAGCACCGAGAGCGAAGCGTGTCGGAAGAATTCCTGGACCGCTTGGACCGGCTCGATCTGCAATGGGTGTTTGTCGAAATATTGATAACACTCGATCGACAGGATTCCGAACAGGACGCCGACGCCTGCAAGGCCGACGGCGCCGAAACCGTCGCGATCGTCCTTCGAAACACGGCGACAACATTGGATCTGCACGGCGACGGCGATCCAGAGGAGTCCGACGGCAATCAGTCCGAAACAGTAGGGATTGAAGATCGCCTCCGTGTAATTCATTCGATCGGAGAAATCCTTGAGAAGTTTGAGGGCGATCAGTGTAAAGCCGGCCAAACTCGCTTTGCGGAGGAATTCGGACCGAAACACGACGCCGGTTTCCGTCAATACGAGGGCGAGGATCGTCCAGAGAATTGTCAACGCCAGAGAAGCGAGCAACTCGACGTTCAACTGCATGGAAAAATTCCATACAATATGACTGCTTGCGACGAATTGGTCCATTCGCCGCAGAAAATATTGGGACGTTTCGATCGAGAGACTTACGGTCAGGATTCCGTAACCGATCAGGCCGATGATTCCGTTGAAGATTCGGACGTCGTTGTTTCGATCTTTCAGCAGGGAGTTTGTCAACACGGCGGACAGCATCACGACGGCGGCGACGCCGAGTGTCGGCAGCGTGAGAATGTTGAGCAGCGGCCGGACGAGTTCTTCTTTCGGAATCGAACCGAAGGCCCAAAAGTCGACGCTGATCAGCCGAACAAGGCCGAGCGAAGCAAATACCATCGACATGGCGAGGAACGCCTTGTTCGGCAGCCGTTGTCCGCAATACCACAGTCCGGCGAAGACCGTCGCCCAACCGAGAGCGATCCACGTCGCCGAAAATTGCAGCGGAATGCCGATCGCGACGAACCCCAACGCAATGACCGTCGCCGCCGCGGGAATCGCCTTCCAATATTCTGCGCAAGAGCCGGGGGTGTAAGCCCCCGGATGCTCGACTTTTTTCTCCGACGCTGCGCATCCGGGGGCTACGGCGAGTACGCCTACACCCCCGGCTCTTGCGCGAGTCAAATGTCGTGAATAGAGAATCGCCAGCAGACCGTACCAAGCCGCTCCGATGAACGCGCAGATTCCGAGCCAGTCGCCGAAGATGGGGTCGTCGTGCAGTAATTGCCAGAGCGAGCCGAATAAAATGATCGGCGAGAGGACCGCCCGGCAGGCGTCGTCGTACGTTGCCTTTTGGCGGGGAACCATTGCGGCGACCGTCGTATCGATCAGGTAAGCGGCGTAAAACAGTCCTTGGAAGATCAGGACGGCGGCGAGTTTTTCCGGTTGGTAATTAGCGTCGTGCCAAATCCAGAACTCGGCCTGTGTTCCGAGAAACGCGAACAGCGCGATCGGCGCCCGATGCAACAGATTGACGAGAACGAGCGTTCCGACGTTCAGGATCAGCAGATAGGCGAAAAACTGCGAATAATGATCGACCTCGCTTTCCAGCAGAATCGGCACCGCGAGACCGCCGATGATCGAAACGAGACCGAGAAGTTTCGATTCGTAATGCCAGGCAAGCAGGAACGAGCCGAGAACGACCAACGACATCACGACGCTGGCCCAAGTCAGCGAAATCAGTTCGTAAAAGCCGTAGGAAGCGTAACCGGCTTGGAACACGATGATAATTCCCGCGCTGGAAAGCATCGTGGAGAACCGTCGCCAACCGATCGTCGAAAAGTATTTGCCGATTCCGAGAAACACGCCGCCGAGCGCCGCGATGCCGAGAACCTTCAGTTCTGGCCCGATCCAGCCCTCTTTCACGGCGTAGCGGATAAAGAACGCCGCCGAAAGGACGAAACCGATCACGGCAGCCCAGCCGAGCAGATTCCGGCCGATAAAGAGTTCCAGCGTCTGCCAACGAAATTCTTCGTGCGGAGCCGGCGACGGGGTATGAACCTTTTCCCAGGCGTCGTCGTCCAACGGTTTTTCAGCGCAAAAGCCAAGGACGTCAGCGCAAGAGCCGGGGGTGTCAGCCCCCGGATGGTTGAACTTTTCCGGCGACTCCACGCATCCGGGGGCAATTAACGCCTGGACGGCAGGTCCCGCCTCCGGCTCTTGCGCTGCTGCCCTTTTTTTGAGAGGAACAGCCTGCGCCCACAGAGCGGCGGTTCGAGCGGCAGGATCGGACGGTTCGACGTTCGAATCCCGAACCCGTTTTTCCCATGCGGCGGCTTTGTCCTGAGCGATCTTGGTCGCGGCAAGGATTTCCGGCGACTTGTCTGGAAAATTTAGCGGCGGTTCCTCTTGAGACGGCTTCTTCGGCGGCGTTCCTTCCAGCGACGCCAGCCGCTGCCCCAAGTTGTAGAGATGTTGCCGAAGTTCCCGGATCGTTTTGTCCTGTTCCCGCAGCCGATCCTGAAAATAGAATACCAAGACGATTCCGACGACAACAATCAGTAAATATCCCATGACGTCCTCCGACCGGATAAAGGAAACGGACTACGCCATCAGTATAGCTTTTTTGTGACGGTCGGGGGGAATAGGGAATTTTTTTTGCGAATCAATTCTCAAGTCGATAAAAGTCCCGGTCCCGCAGGACGCAACCGGTCGGTTCCTCGCAGCGCATCAATTCGGTGCAGCCGCTGCACGCCAGACAGGCTTTCTTCGGATCCATGTCGCCGGTCGCCAGAATATCCCGGGGCGAATCGGGATACGCGAAACTTCCCCGCCCCTGTCCATAGAGCGTCGCCCAACCGTTTTTGACGAGCCCGGCCGCGACTTTCGGAACCAGATGCCGCAACCAGGCGGTTCCCGCTCCGATCATCGGCAAATCGGGCTGCGACTGCTGGATTTCCTTGACGACGTTCAAAAATCGGGCGACGCCGATCAGCGGATTCTCGTCGTAAGCGACGCCGCCGCGAATCGGTTTGGCGTACGGCCTGTTGAAATGTGGGTTGAAATACGGATTGCCGATCGTAATGTCGAGCAACGGAAGACCGAGTTCCCGGAGCAGCGCGACCAGTCGTTTCGGTTCGTCGAGATTCCATCTTTTGTAATCGTTCTCGTCGACGCCGAAGCCCCAGGGATATTTCACCGCGTCGAACACGTTGAGCCGACACGTTACGAAAACGGACGGAACCTCGTCCCGGACCCGGGCGATTGTCTCACGGAGGAACCGCGTCCGATTTTCGAAGGAACCGCCGTATTTTCCCTGCCGCGTATGGGCGCCGAGCAGTTCGTTCAGCAAATATCCGTGACAGCTTTTAATGTCGACGCCGTCGAAACCGCATTTCGCCGCGAGTTTCGCCGCCGAGACGTAAACGTCCTGCAAACGGTCCAGTTCGTCGTCCGTGATCAACGGATGATCCGCCGGAATATGATGGGCGGCATCCAGCACGCCGCTGTGCTGCGCGATCACCGGAGCCCGAACGCCCCGGGTCGGCTTGCTGTATCGGCCGGAATGCGTCAACTGGATCACCGTCACGATTTCATGGCCGTGTTCCTTTCGGGCAAAGGCCCGGGCTCGTTCCTCCAAGGCGGCGAAAGCGTGCACGCTTTTCTCGTTGATCCAAAATTGTTGCGAGTTGGATCGGGCTTCCGGAAGGATGGCGGTCGCCTCGAACCAGACCAAACCGGCGCCGCCAGCCGCGAACCGTTCGTATCGCCTAAATCCCAACTCGGTCGGTTCCCCGTTCGGTCCCGAGTCAAAGCCTTCCATCGGCTGCACGACGAAACGATTGGGGAGCGTGAAGGATTTCTTCCAACCGGACGCGATCGTGTCGCCGAACGTCAACGGTTGGGCGAGCACGGAAAAATCGTCGGAAAGCGGAATCTCCAATCCGAGCCGGTCGAGTTCCGATTGCAGTTCGTCGTAGGATTTGATGAAGGGATAGGGAGCCATGGAATTGTGGATTGCTGAACTATCGTAAAATTCTTCGAAAACGAGAAAATGAACCGTCATCCTCGCGAAGGCGGGGACCTAGAGAACTGATTTCAATAGGTTCTTGCACACGTTATTGACGAATGCAAACGATCGACAATATCTTTCGTCTAGGTCCCCGCCTTCGCGGGGATGACGAAAACTATTGCGTTAACTCTCTTCGTTGCCTTCTCGCCTCGTAAAACAGGACGGCGGCGGCGTTGGAAACGTTGAGGCTGTCGGCGATTCCGAGCATCGGCAGCGAAATCGCGGTGGTTCGGGGACCGTTCCAGACTTCCGTCAGGCCGTCGGCCTCGCTGCCGAGAACGATGGCGGTCGGTTGTCGGAAATCGTAGTCCGTGTAAGGAATCGCGCCGTCGCAACGGGCAACGGCTAAATGAATCTCATGTTTTCGCAACCAATCCAAAACTTCCCGACTCTCGGCAACCGCGATTGGAAGCCGAAAAATCGTTCCCAAGCTGTTTCGAATCGTGTTCGGATTGAACAGGTCGGTCGACGGATCCGCGAGGAGGACGCCGTTCAGTCCAGCGCCGTCGGCGCTGCGGAAAACGGCTCCGACGTTGCCCGGCTTTTCGACGCCTTCTAAAACGGCAAGCAACGGCGTGCCGATCGTTCGCAAGGATTCCGCGAATCGGACCAGCGAACAGTCCGGCGTTTCGGCAACGGCGAGAATTCCGTCGTTGCGGTCTCCGTACGCGATTTTACCGAAAACGTTTTCCGCGACCAGCGTCGTCGGAATTTCAGGGAACCGAATCTCTTCCGTTGCGAATATTTCCAAGACGCGAACCCCGCAACGGACCGCTCGCTCGACTTCCCGCCGACCGTCGATCAGAAAGCAACCGCAACGACGACGTTGTTTTCCTTCCCGCAGCTTCGCGATTTCCTTCAATCGAGGATTGGACGGACTGGAGATCATTAGGATTTCGCTCGAACAATTATACTCTTTCGCTGTTCAGTGTAGAGTGCAAAGTGTAGGGTGTAGAGTACCGATTCAGCCAAATCATCCAACACGGTACTCTACACTCTACACTGATCACTCTACACATTCCGTCGGCAGATTACAAATTTTCTGCAAAGACTTTACTCGGGATACCGGACCCGGCCGTGAATGTATACGTCGCGTTGGACGATTTGGATTTCCGGAGCGTCGAGTCTCGGGGCGAAAATCATGTCAGCCAACCCGACGCCACCGACGGTTCCGAGCGCCGTGTCGCCGCCGATCAACTTCGGAGCGACAAAAACGTGAGCCTCATCAATTGCGCGGAGATCGAAAAGAGTGCCGAACAGATTGCTTCCGCCCTCGACGAGAAGGTTCGTGACGTCCCGCTGTACGAGAAACTCGAAAACCCGTTTGAAACGCTCCCGATAAGCTAAATCGGCACGACTTGGCGCTCCATTCTCCGATCGTTCATGGAATCCCGACCGATGGGGAGCACCGGAACGTTGATCCCGTTGTCGCTGTCGGTTGTTCTCAACATCTTCGTCGGAAACATGCGAAGACACACGAAAAATTTCGCAACCGGCTTCTTCGATTTCCCGAACACGATCCGGCGGCGCGCTCGGGCCGACAACGATCAGGACCGGGGTCGACTTCGCCGTTTGGACAAGTCGACTCTCCAAGGGAATTGTCGCTTTGGAATCGAAAACGATCCGCAGCGGTTGTCGAGGGGCGGCGTCCACGTCTTCGGGAAGCCGAACCGTTAACAGGGGATCGTCCGCCAGGGCCGTCCGACTTCCGATCAGGATGGCGTCCATCCGGCTCCGAAGACGATGCACGATTTCCCGGGAAGCGTCGTTCGAAATCCATTGACTGCTGCCGGTCCGTGAAGCCAATCGACCGTCAAGCGTCATCGCCCATTTGGCGACCACCCAAGGACGATTCTTTTCCCAACGGCTCAGATAAGGAGCGTTGAGATTCCGCGCTTCGGTTTCAAGAACGCCCTCGACGACCTCTAAATCGGAGTTTCGAAGCAATTGAATGCCGCGACCACTGACTTTCGGATTGGGATCGCGCATCGCAACGACCAATCGCTTGAACCCGGCCCGAAGGACTTCCACGGTACACGGCGGCGTCTTGCCGTGATGAGAACAGGGCTCCAAGGTAACGTAACAGGTCGCCCCAACGGTCGCGTCTTTAGCGGCGCGGATCGCTTCGATTTCGGCGTGCGGACCACCAAACCGACCGTGATATCCTTCTCCAACCACGATACCGTCCCGAACAATGAGGCAACCGACCATTGGATTCGGTTCCACGACCCCCTCGCCTCGCTTTGCGAGCTCCAAGGCTCGCTGCATGTATTTCAAATCAGATTCCATCTTATCAAACATACTAAAGCCCCAAGCGTCAGCGCGGGATGATCGAGGTCGGTGAGGAGTTCAAATCGCCTCACGCTAACGCTTGAGGCTGAGGATAACACGTTTCAAGGATCAGTGATCGAATGCAAAGCAATGGCGATCCGGCCGTAAAGATCGACAAGATTCTGCCATTGTGCATGCTCCAACGTGATCCGCGATTCCGGAATCTCGTCCTTCGTTGGAGACGGGGACGCCGTCGGCTCCGACCGAACCGTTGACACCAGATAGCGGAGCCGAAGATGAACGTATTGAAGAAACTCCGCCATCTGGGCGACCTGTTTCGGCGTCAGTCCACTCGGAATCTTCGGCGGCGACAGAAGATGCAGCGGAGCAAGTTCTTCCGGACTCAAACCGCGGAAAATCTCCATTTCGAACGGCGAAGAGGTCGCGTGACTTCGTTCGCGACCATCGACGGTTCTCTGCAGAAACTGGAACTCGTCTCCCTCGACCCCCATGGGAACCGACGACGAGAGTTCTTGTTGGCTCAACACGGCGAGCCGCTTGGCGATTTCATCCGTTGCCCCATAAATCAAGACGGAACGACCGAGCGAGATCACGTCGCCGGGTCGCAGACGCCAAACCTGAACGACTTCGCCGTTAACACGGGTTCCGTTCGTACTTTGCAAGTCGGTCAGGAGAATCTCGCCGTCGTTTTCATGGATCTTCAGATGGAAACGGCTGACTCGTTCATCGTTCAATTGAATGACGTTGCCATCTTCGCGCCCAATGGACACCGGAACGGCCAATTGATGAAAAGCCGTTCCCCGTTCGGGACCATCCAAAATGCGGAGCGTGACCAAAGCCATAAAACCAACGCGAAAAAATCATAAATGCAATGCTCCACTTGTCGAATACAGTTCGACGCTTCCAGAGGAACCTCTCCAAGATACACCACGAAGCCGCGAAAAGAAAGAGCACCAAAGGAAAAAACGACGATTTTTGAGCCGGGACCTAATAGTACCCCACCAAATCATCTTTTGCGGATATTTGCCACGGAATACACGGAAAATCACGGAGAGGATCCCTTCAAAATCCCTTCCGTGTTTTTTCCGTGCTTTCCGTGGCTAAAAGAAAGTTTTGGTTTGGCTGGGTAATAGAGTTGTTCGGTAACTGGTAGCTGCCGACGTCCCGGCGGCAGTTAAGGTACTCCGCACTCGAACACAGGTTCTGTCCGGAGTACCGGCTAAATGGGTTTTTCAGCGACGACGACGGCAGACATCGTTTCAGCGGGAATCGCAAGTCGAACGTCGACAAAGCCGACCGCCTCGAGATCGGCTCGAATCTCATCGAATGTATAGACCATGCCGTTTGGTGTGTGGACCAGCATGTTGACGCCGAAAAGCGTTCCGAACGGCGGCGACGTCCGGCTCGGATCCATGACGAAATCACGGACCGCGATCCGCCCGCCGGAATTTAAGGCACGAAACGCCTTACCGTAAAGGTTTTGGCTCTCGGCGCGACCATGTTGGTGAATGATCGCGCTGATCCAAGCGAAATCGAAGCCGTTCGGCAGTTCGTCCTGATAAAAGTTGCCCGAAGCGAACGAGACTCGGCTTTCCAACGGCGTGCCGCCAAAACGGCGCTGGGCTTCCTGAATACCGACAGGCAGATCGAAGATTGTTCCCTCTGCCTTGGGGAGAGCCTCCAAAAAAGCCAGCGTATAGGTTCCCGAAGCGCCGCCAATGTCGATGAACCGAAGATTTTCTTTGGGGAACATCAAAACTCCCGACTTTTTCAGTTCATCAACCAGCGGTCCGACGAGGGCTCGCCCCAGCGAATTCATCGCGAGAATAAAAGAAACGCCGTCGGCTTCCGATCCGAGAATACTGCTGTGTTCCTGCGCAGGAATACCTCCGGCGACAACCCATGCAAGCTGGCTCCAGCCCCGCAAGCAGTTACCCTGATGGCGAATCATCGGAACAAAGGTCTTCGGATGCCGACTGTCAAGGAGTTCAACAAACGATTCCATGACCGAATAGCGGGAATCCGCTGATTTGGTAAAGTATCCCAAACCGACCATGGCGTCGAGGAGTACGGTCAAGGCGCGGGAATCAAGGCGAATCGCCGTCGCGAGTTCTTCAACGGTCGAACTGTTGGAGCGCTCCAGGATTCGGGTTCCAAGATCGAGTTCCGCTGCGGCAATCAGGACACAGGATTCCTGATACGCCGAAGAGACGATTCGAAGACGGTCGAAAGGATTAGGTTGTGTCATGATTTTCCTTTGGTTAATGGATCGCTTGCGTTTTAGCCGCGCAGCGCGTTGATGAGTTGTTTCCGTCAACGATAAAGATCGTTGACGTGAAACGCTTCGACGTGATGAGTCAGGCGGGGCGGTTCGTCTTCCGGCCAAACGACGTCCAGAATGTCGAAACGGATGGGAACTCCCCGAAGCCGGTACAACGACAAAAAATAATTCGCCAAACGGACCATTCGCCTTTGTTTTTTCTCTCGAACCGCTTCATAGGGATCACCGAATTTGTCGGTCCGACGGGTTTTCACCTCAAAGAAAACCAAGATCCGGTCGATTTTCGCGATAATATCGATTTCTCCGTTGAGCAATCGGAGGTTCCGATGGATGATTCGATACCCTTTTTCTTCCAGATAAAGGGCCGCTTCCTCTTCTCCGGCCCGGCCAAGCTGATCCTTGGCTTTGTTCGATACGCTTACGCGGACCGTCCCGAATTTTTTCCAACGGCAACACTCGATCGGATCGTTCGAAAGCTGCGACCGAACATCCTCCCAAAATCGCCGTACCCGATCCCACCAAGTTTTCTTTGGTCGTTCCGGTCGAATCAGGATCAGCGGCGCGTCGTCGTCGGTCCGTGGAGGAGGTTTACGAGACATGAAATCGTTCCTCAAAACAAGCCGGAGACGAAGGCCGCACTTTGCCGCAATCCCCGGATAACGGGACTATTTCTCTCCTTGTTCGATCAAATTCTTCAAAAGCGCTTCAGCAGCGACTCGTTTGGGAAAATTGACTTTCGTAGCCAGCGAGTTTTTCAGGAAGAGGATCGCTTCGTCCTTGCGTTCCCGCTGCGAAAAAACGACGGCAAGATAATAGGCTCCCGGCGAATTCAAGTCTCCGGAGTCGAATTCGCGGACGAGTATTTTCTCCGCTTCGTCAAGGGCGTTCGCTTTGATGAGGACCCAAGCCAATGTTATCTGGGCGTCGACGGAACCGGGATTCTTTTCCGCATTGGCCTTGCCGTAGCCGTAGGCACGGCGAAGTTGCTTGGCGTCCGCTTGTTCGCAGAGGGCCAGCGTCAACCCTATCAACGCCGAACTATCCTCCGGCGAAGTGGAAACGAGCGTCGAAAACTTTTCTTCTGCGTCTTCGAATTTGCCGTCGTAGAGATCGACGATTCCGAGCGTCATCAAGGCGCCACGAAAAGTCGGATCGATTTTAAAGGCCTTTTCAGCGAGTTCCTTGACCTTGGCGAGTTGATTCCAGCGGAGTTCCAGATCAGCAGCCGCGACGAGCGCTTGGGGATTACCGCTGTCTTTTTCCAGCGATTCAGCGATCAGTTTGGCGGCTTCGTCGGTTTTTCCTTCCGTCTCCGCCAGTTGGGCGAGTACGATCAGGGCCGGCAGAATTTTCGTGTCTTTCGACGCTGCGGCGTTCAACGACACGACCGCCTCATCTTTTCGACCGAGCCGAAACTGGACGATGCCGAGCCGGTAAAGATGTTCGCCGCTCTCAGGTTCCAATTCGCGAAGCGTTGTCAAGCGGCTTAAGGCTTCATTCCAGTTCTTTTTCTGTTCGGCAACGCTGGAGAGAAGTTTTTCCGTGTAAATTCGCAACGCTTGTCGGCGTCCAAGATCGGCGTCGAAGACGTCGACAAGTTTCGAAGCGTGTTCTGCGAGCATCCGGGCTTCGAGCAATCGGCCGTCGGACAAAGCGATGTCGCCGAGTAGTAGGAACGCTTCGGGATCCTTCGGATAATCGTCCGTTGTTTTTTCAAGCCAAAATCGAAGCTTGCCGAAATGCTGGAACTCGAATTCCGGAGCGGCGAACGCCATCGCAGCGTCGATTCCACCAGGACGGCTGCCGGGCTTTTTCGCCAACGCTTCGGCAAAAAACTGTTCCGCGTCGGCAACATCGCCTTTGAGGGCCGCGTCGACACCCCTCGCGATTTCCGGATTTTTGGGCGGCTCCGCAGAAATCAAGGGACTTTGAGCCCCCGCTGAAGAAACGACGCTCAAGAGAAAGATGACGCTGAAGAAACAATCTTTGATCATGGAATTTCCCTTGATATACTAAACTTGTTCGGAAACTACCATTTTATACTGCGAAACGGCATTCGACTGACATTTTTTGGAAAGGTTTTTCCGTTTCGCTTTTTTTCATAAAGGTCCGGTCCGAAGTACCGGACTCCGCCGCCGGGACGCCGTCGGCTACCGGAACACAACAATCACGTTTTTACGGATTCGCCAAATTGAAGGATCTTACGCCAGAACGAAATGTTTATCGATATGGAGTTCTTTTTCGGAGATTCCCAACGCCATGCCGACGAGGTCTGAAAGATAATAGACGACCAAACCATACTTTTCGCCGTACTTCTTTTCGATGTCGCTCTGCTTCATGTCGAGATTGACATGACACATCGGACAAGCGACGACCATACAGTTCGCTCCATGTGATTTGGCATTGGAAAGAATCTTTTGCGACAAGTCCATGATGATATTGTCGTCGGCCAAGGTCAATCCGGCTCCGCAACATTCCGTCTTATAGTTCCATTCGCCGATCGGCTCCGCTCCGAGAGCCCGAAGCAGCGTTTCCATGGAGCTCGGATGCTCGCAGTCGTCAAACCGGAGGTCCTTCGGCGGTCGCGTCAACAGGCAGCCGTAATAACAGGCCGGTTTGAATCCCTCCAGTTTCTTGACGACTTTCTTTTGTAGCTCCTCAAAACCGATTTGCTGGAAAACCTGAATCAGGTTTAAAACTTGGGTCTTGCCACAGACCGGTTGTTCGACGATTCCGGACATCTCCTTGCGAAGATCTTCCGACTCCCGCAGCTCGTTGCCGACCTTGATCAACTCCATCGAACAGAGCGGACACGGCGCAAACACCTGGTCGAGTCCGTCCCGCTCCGCAATCGCCAGATTGCGAGCCGGAAGCGCCGTCGACAATTTGCGATTGATCGTGTGCGCCGCCGAAGCGCCGCAACAGATCCAATCGTCCAATTCCTTCAGCCTGACACCGAGCTTTCTCATACAGGCTTGAACGGATTTCTCGTAGTCGTAAGATGAACCGTGCAGAGCGCAACCGGGATAATAACCGAAGTCCATGGTCGGGAAGGCGTTGGATGACAGCGAATTGAAGGGATGCTCCCGACCGAATCAACGTTTGCGTTGGAGCCGCGAAGCGAGTCTCGGGGGCGGAATTTCCAAATTTTATACATTTTACCAAAACCAGGGAGGTTCGCAACATCTCAGCGCCCCCTTTTTCAAGTTTAGCGCCGGGTGATATACTACGCCGTCGAGACTACGGGTTTCGCCCCGTCTATTGGGAAAGGTTCGAAAAGATGATTTTTTCAGCGCATCCGGAAGGCGTCGTTTTGGCGGTTCATGCCCAAGCCGGCGCCCGGCGCAATGAAATTCGCGGCGAACAAGACGGAGCGCTCAAGGTTTGCGTCACACAGGCACCGGAAAAAGGAAAAGCCAATAAGGCGATCCGAAAACTGCTCGCCGACTCGTTTCGGCTCAAAGCGTCGCAAGTCGAACTGCTTTTCGGTGACACGTCGCCGAAAAAAAAGTTCCTGCTCCGTGATGTCGAACAAGAAACGTTGGAAACAATTTGCGCCGTCTGGCAAAAAGATGGCGACGAATAATGATGGTTTTTTATCGAACCGGACCGAACCGGGACCGCAGGTCCCGGCTCTCGATTCTCGACTCTTCGCTTCACCTCGATTTTCAATACGACCTTGACCGATTTTTCTTTAACGCAGCACCATCCTCGCAGTTTCCGCGAGATGAAATATGTTTATCCGGTCATCAGTCGACGTTCCGGTGGACTTTCCATCGGCGTCAACCTGAGTCCGACGGCTCGATGTAATTTCGCCTGCGTTTATTGCCAAGTACTCGGCGATCTTGAAGTCAAGCTGCAGAATCGCGATCAAGTGTTGCAGGAAGGCGACCGGAAACGGAACGCCCATCTTTTTTCGCCGTTGGTCGACATCGAACGGCTGGAATCGGAACTCCGCGAATTGATCGAGATGGTCGCCAGCGGCGAGTTGTTCAACGACGACCTGTTCGTCCAAACACCGCCGGAGAAACGAGTTTTACAGGATATCGCGTTCAGCGGAGACGGCGAACCGACGCTCAGTCTCCAGTTTTCGGAGATCGTTCGACGTGTTGTCGCCGTTCGACAGGAGTGCTGTCCCGCTACGACGAAACTCGTCCTCATCACGAACGGAACCTGTCTCGACGTCCCCGCCGTTCGCGCCGCCTTGCAGGTTCTCCGAGCCAACCACGGTGAAGTCTGGACCAAGCTCGACGCCGGAACTGAAGAGTATTTTCGAACCGTTTCGCGATCGACGCTCGCTTTCGAAAAGATTTTGGCGAACCTTGCGTCCGCCGCGAAGGAATTTCCAATCGTCGTACAGTCTTGTTTCCTGTCGATTCGCGGCATCGCTCCGTCGACGGAGGAAATCCGCGCCTACGCTTCGCGGCTGCGAAAAATCGTCGACGACGGCGGCTCGATCCAAAGGCTTCAGATTTACACTGTCGCTCGAAACACTCCGGAACCATGGGCGAAACCCTTACCGGACGACCAACTTGACGACATCGCGGCGACCGTTCGACGGGAAACCGATCTCTCTGTCGAAACGTTTTATTCGAGATGATTTTCAACGTTGAAGACGCGCTTCACTGCTAATTGTACTGCGCAAGTTCATGACGTTTGTTTGTGAACGCGACCTTCATTTTGCCGCAAGACTGGAGGCTGGAGACCGGAGGGAACGGTTGGAAACCGGGAACTCCAGCCTCCGACCTACAGTCTCCAGCCTCGTTCAATGTTCGATGTTTCGCAACTTGCGCAGTACAACTAAAATACAGGCGGGACGCCAAAGTTTTCGGGAAGTCAATTTTTCTCGGATTCCTTTTCGGTTTCGGCGGTATTCTTACGTTGTTCCTCGGCGGCCTCACGCGCGGCGAGGACTTCCTTGTACTTCGGCGGTTTGTGAAATATCCTCTTATATCGAGTCGCTTTGTCGGCGTCTTCCTTGCTGAGCAACGCAATACGGACCTTTTCGTCGGCAATCGCCGTGAGATGCTTCAAATCGTGTTTCGCCGTTACCAACTGTTGGTCGATGGCGGCGAGGGCTTCCCGGTCCTGATCGCTGTTCGACGCCTGAGCGCGGGCTGCAACCCGGGGGCGGATCGACGTCAGATCTTCGACAGCGTCTTCGCAAGCTTCTTGGGCGGCAACGGCATTTCGAGCAGCGACCTGTTCTTTGATGGCGTGGTTGAGATAGCATTGGTATTCCCACGACATGGTCGCAACGGGCAGGCCGCGACATTGATACCAGGAAGAATGTTCGTCGTAATCGCATCCAGCCGTTGCGTGGGCGATACCGGTTCGGGTTCCCCGATAGAACGGCTGAGCCTGACTAGGACCGTCGATCAACTGATATTCGTGTCCGTAGTCGGCAAGATGCTTCGAACAACGGGAACAGTACGGTTTCGGACAGCTCAGCCGGGGATCCTTGCTTTCCCGCTCCAGTTGCTGTTCGCGAGCGAGCGTGTAGGAACCGGAATGAATTCCGGCGTGAAACGGCGTCTGTCTCTGTTGGGCCGAAGCGTCGACGGCAACGCTGACGACAACGGCTGCCCAAAAGGCGATAACGATGATCTTTTTCATGGTTTCCTCACCGAGCGTGAATACGGGGAATTTTTTCCAGCGATGTATTCTAGGTCGTAGTTGAGGAAAAGCAAAAAAAAATGAGAAGGAAGCGAAAAAATCCGATTTCCGACAACAGCGGCGATAAAAATCAAGTTGAGTTTTCGAAATTAAGGGAGCGGTCAAAAACAATCTATCGAAAAGAGCCCCGAGTGGAGGCGGTACTCCGCCGTAACTCGGGGGTTGAACCTCGGTTGTTTTTGTACAATTCGACAGCTTATTTTTGACCAAGCACTAAGCGACGAAGTACCGGCTTCGCTTCCGGCAACCGTCTGAAGCCCCATTCGGTCATTGCGTCACGCTGTCTCGTTGGATACAATACCCTGAAACATTGAATTTACAAAACAATCAATTTCACCCTTCTTCGCTTCACCATGGAAAACAATACACCGCCGTCGACCCCTTGGTATAAGGAAATGAGCCGATATCATTGGTTCGTTTTCATTGTCTGTTCGCTTGGTTGGGGGCTCGACTGCTTCGACCAGCAGATATTCAACGTGATGCGAAATGCGTCGCTCGGCAGCTTGATGCACCTGCCGCAAACGGACCCGCAGGTTCTCGCGATGGGAACTTACGCAACCTCGCTCATGCTCCTCGGCTGGGCGGTCGGCGGAATCCTGTTCGGTGTGATGGGAGACAAATACGGCCGCGCCAAAACGATGATCATCACGATTTTCGTCTACGCGATCTTCACGGGGCTTTGCGGCGTGGCGACGAGTTGGTGGGATTTTTTGATCTACCGTTTTCTCACCGGAATGGGGGTCGGCGGACAATTCGCCGCCGGGGTAACGCTCCTCGCCGAGTCGATGCCCGACAAGGCGCGTCCCAAAACGCTCGGCCTGCTCCAAATCGTCGCTGCCGCCTGTAATCTGTGTGCAGCGTCCTTGGCGATGGCGTTCGGGCTTTTGGAGCAAAATACGGACCTTTTCGCGTCGATGCCTGTTTGGCGGGTTCTGTTTCTGATCGGCTTCCTTCCCGCGATTTTGGCGTTCGTCGTGATGCGGAAGCTGGAAGAACCCGAAGCATGGAAAGCGGCAATTGCGGCCGGTGGAGTCAAAAAAGCCGGCTCGATCAGCGACTTATTCAGGGATCCCCGTTGGCGATACAACGTGATCGTCGGAATGCTCCTTTCAACCTGCGGCGTGATCGGACTCTGGGGGATCGGCTTTTTCAGCGTCGATTTGATCCGAACGACGTTCCGTAACTCACAAAACCAGGAGGTTCGAAAAAGCGGCGACGTCGAAAAAATGGACTTCGAATTCACCCGAATGCTCCTTCACTCCCCGAAGGAATTCCTGCCGATCGCTCAGGAAAAAGGGATCTCGCCGCAAAGCTTGATCGGTAATGATTCGAAAGCCAATGATCCCGGCGCAATCTATCAAATCATCGCCGGGAAAAAGGACTCTTTGGGGGACCTCAATGCGGAAACCGTGTTAGCGAACTTGAAGGATTCACCGAAAAACAACGACAAAATCGCGACGCAAAGGCAACGCTGGAAGGAAATCATCGAAGTTGCCCCTCTTTCCACGGACAAAGCCGAGTTTGAAAAACTGACCATCGATATTGCCGCTCGCGCCAAAAAGATCAACGGTTCCGTAACCTTTTGGGGCGGGATCGCGGCGATGCTCTTCAATCTCGGCGCGATTTTCGGAACTTGGGGAATCACGCTCGTCGCCGAACGGTTCGGACGCCGAATCGCTTTCACGATCTTCTTCGCGGCATCGTTCGTGATGACGGTCATTGTCTTCCTGACGCTCCGGACGCCCGCCCAAGTGTTCTGGATGCAGCCGGTACTCGGGTTTTGCGTCCTTTCAATCTTCGGCGGTTACGCGATTTACTTCCCGGAACTTTTTCCGACTCGGTTGCGAAGTACGGCCGTTTCGTTCTGTTACAACATCGGTCGGTTCATCGCCGCGACGGGCCCCGCCGGATTGGGAATCCTCACGCATTACGTTTTCTTTGACAAGGAGGAGCCGCTTCGCTATGCCGGTGCGACCATGGCGATAACATTCATTTTCGGGATCATCATTACCTGGTTCGGTCCCGAAACCAAGGGAAAGCCGCTGCCCGAAGAATAAATAAAAGCCGGAATGGAGCCGGTACTCCGGCGTAATGACGGTCGAACGACTCACTCCGTCATTACGGCGGGGTACCGCCTCCATTCCGGCTGTTATTTTTTCGGCGGCCCCTCAACAATGGCACAATCGGAACAATGGGATCTTCGAAAAATGAACTTCGCTTTCTTGCGGAGCGTTACCGATACCCCGTGATAGTGTTCCGACTGCGAACATGATCAAGACAAGGATGTCTTCCATCGAGCACCATTTTTGAGGTTGCCATGAGAACATCCTTTTTTACATCGTACGCCGGAATTTGGGGTTTCATCCTTTTTTTCGCCGTCGCGTCTCCGTCGTTCGGTCAGCGTGCCTCCGCGATCATCTGGACCAACGCAGGTGGTAATCGACTCTGGGATTACGAGACAGCGAACTGGATTGATGACGGACAGGCGACAAAATATCTGACAAGTGATACCGCGTCGTTCACGGATACGGCGGCGGGAACCGTCGACGTTCGTCCGGACGGTATTTCTCTGTCGAATTCGTTCCTAGTCAATTCGGCGGCGGATTATCTCTTTCAAGGTGGGACGCTTTCCGGAATCGGCGGTTTGACGAAAACCGGTATGGGACGCTTGACTCTGGCTTCGGCCAACACGTATTCGGGCAGCACCGTGGTCGGCAGTACAAGCGCCGTCGGCGGAACCCTTGCCTTGGCGAATGCCAAGGCGGCACAGAACAGCAGCATTTACGCCTACGGCTCCACCGTGGAGGTTCAGCAATCGGGAACGACCGTCAAAAACCTTATCCTTGCCGATGCCGGTTCGACCGGTTCGCTGTTGAAGGTCTACGTTGACGCCGCGAACGTCTTGACACCGGCCCTTACGGCGGACGCGTTCTACTACGATACCAACGCTCGGGTGAGTATCAATGTCGACGGATTTTCCGGCAACACGACGACATATCAAGTTCTTTCAGGCAGCGGCGCCGGCGACATCGATACCACCAACGTTTATGTTTCCGTAAACACTCAAGCGCGGGTCAAACGAACCGTTACCGGAGACGCGACCTCGCTGTACGTAACCCTGACGCAAAGCACTTTCGGCGCCTTGTACGGCGAATGGTTGACATACAATGGTTGGCGGGTCGCCAAAGTGGTCGACTACGCCGCGGCGCATGGCATTCAATCACCGCTCTTCAACGCTTTGGAAGCGTTACCGGGATACGGTATCATCGTCGGATATTCCCTGAACCAGCTCCATGCGGAAGCGTATGTCACGGAAATGTCCTATGCCGCTCAGCTCCAACGGGACTTCAACGCCCGATTGATGAACTGGCGAAACATGGTCGCCAACAACGGATATTACGGTTACACCGACTGCAACTGTTACAGCGACGGTTGCGGCTATGGCGGTCGAAAACCACGGCGTTTCGATCTCTGGGCAACGGTCAGCGCGGAGTCGATGACCCGCTCCCGCGTCGGCGACTACAGCGGCTACGACGGAGATTCCTGCGGTCTTACCGTTGGAGCGGAATGGAAGTTCTCCCGGTGCTGGTATGGTGGTATTGCTTTGGGATACGATGACGCGTCACAGGATTATCTGGAAATCGACGCCGACAACGATCTTCGCGCCGCCCGAATGTCCTTGTACGGTGGGTACGTCAATTGTTGCTGGTACGGTTCCGGACACATCGGATACTCAAAAGACTGGCATGACACGACGCGGCGGATCCGGATTCCCGGATTCTCGACGGACGAATACGACGCCCCCGGTTTTGCGGCCGATGCTCGAGGACGCTACAACGACAACGTGTTTTCGACAGGTATCGAGTTCGGCAAGTTTTACAGTTGCTACGATTTGAACCTGATTCCGACGATCGGTGTGAACTACGTTTACGTTCATTCGCCACGCATTGAGGAAAACAATGCCGATTCGGCAAATCTGGTCGTCAACGGCACATCGTACAACTCGCTTCGAATGCCGGTCGGCCTGCGAACAAATATGGATATCTGCCTTTTCAGCGGACTGGTCTTGACACCCGAAATGCGACTCTTCGGCGTAACGGAATGGGCCGATCGCAGTGTGCGACGTTCAGCATACTTTGCCGAAACGCCGGAAGCCGGAGTTTTTTACAGTGAAGGCGGCAGCTGGGGACGCAACGGCATCCTCTTCGGTCTCGGCCTGACGGCCCAATGTTGCTGTCGAGTCACGCTCGGCTTCAATTACGACTGCGAGTCGTGGAAAGAATACAATCGGCACGTCGGTTCCGCGTTCCTCAATTACCGATGGTAAGAAAGAGTGAGAGGGTGAAAGAGTGAGAGGGTGAAAGAGATGCAACCTCTTGATCGAATGCATCTTGCTTTTTCCCTTTTACTCTCTCATCCTTTCACCCTCTCGCTTAAATACATTCTGGCGAAAGCTTAGTAGCAGCAACCGCCGTATCCGTATCCGTATCCATATCCGCCATAGGGGGCGTAACCGTACGGTCCGCAACCGAAAACGCGACCGAGGAAATTACGAACCGGGGTGCGATAGCCGTATCCGTAACCGGGATAACCGCAAGGATCACAGCACGGATCGCACATCGGAGCGCACGCCGGACGCGGCGGACACGGAGCCGGGCACGGATTGCAGCACGGATCGGAATACCGCGGAGCGAAGCAACCACGATTGAACGGACGGCACGGAGCATAGCAGCCGTATGGCATCACCGGGCCGCAACAATCGGCGGCGCCCATCATTTGAACGTCGCCTTGCTGGACAACAACTTCACCCTGTTGGGCGACTTCCGGAGCCGGGGTCGGAGCTTGTGCAAAGCTCAACGAACTCAAGGCAACGACGAAAAGAACGGCGAACGAAAGGGTCAACAACTTCTTCATCTGGGTCTTCTCCTTCTTGGGGTGTGGAACCTGGTTGCCTCGGAAAAACAACCTCGCTTCTCAGGAAATTGTCGGACCTGATACGGAGGGTTTGGTATCGACCAAAATTTTCCGATACTTGAACAATTGACGAAGTATTTTGCTGAATTATGGAATATCCAGCGTCAATATCATTCTAGCATAGTCGATTTTGGATTTCAACAGCCCAAACAATTTTAATGGAAAAATTTCCCTGTTTTTACCATCTTTTGTCTTTTTATCGAAATAATCGGTAAGAGTAGTACAAAGTGTAGAGTGATCAGTGTAGAGTTAGGCTTCCGTTCGAAAGTTTTATACCCGGTTGACAGTCAGTGTAGATGGGAGCGTTTTCCGATTGGGGGTGGAATAGGGAGCGAAATACCGCGAGAAAGTCGTTGACTTTTGAATCTTCGGCCTGAAAGGCCATTACATTTCAGCCCAGGGCAAGGCGTACTCGCCGCCGCCCTGGGACCGGTCGTATTCGCCAGCCGCCGCCCTGTAAGGGCAGTGTCGAGCCGATATTGCACTGCCCTTGTATGTTTTATTTTACTTGTATGTTTTATTTTACTGGAAAGAGTGTTATTGGGCAGCTACAATGGAATGAAAGGTTTCCTCCCCCTCGAGGGGGAGGAAAATCGAAATGATTTTCTTATCCGTCGCGACTTCGTT
>JAVBQW010000031.1:0-32776 GCA_031548665.1 Thermoguttaceae bacterium | reverse complement strand
TTTGTGAACGCGACCTTCATTTTGGCGCAAGACTGGAGGCTGGAGACCGGAGGGAACGGTTGGAAACCGGGAACTCCAGCCTCCGGCCTACAGTCTCCAACCGCATTCAATGTTCGATGTTTCGCAACTTGCACAGTACAAATACGGCGAGTTCGCCTCCATTCCGGCTGTTATTCCGATGAATCTTTCGTTCAACGGCCCCTATTCTCGACGTCCCGGCAACTGATATAATCTTTATACTGAAACAAATCATTCGTTTTCGGGCTTTTACCACCAAGCGACACGACGGGAGAGAAATCATGGACATCCACGAGCTGATCAAGGAACTGCGGGAATCGGGTGACGGAAAAATCGTGATGCTGGTCTCCGACGGTATCGGCGGCCTGCCGATGACGCCGGGCGGTCCGACGGAACTTGAAGCGGCGAAAACGCCGAATCTTGACGCCCTCGCCAAGATCGGCGTCCTCGGACTCTCCACGCCGATCAAGCCGGGAATCACGCCGGGAAGCGGTCCCGGACATCTCGGGCTTTTCGGATACGATCCGCTGAAGTTCGTCATCGGTCGTGGTGCCTTGGAAGCCGCCGGAATCGGGTTCGCCCTGACCGATACGGACGTCGCGATTCGCTGCAACTTCTGCACGACGGACGCTTCCGGCAACATCACGGATCGCCGTGCGGGCCGAATTCCGTCCGATGAAAGCGCCGCCGTCGTTCAAACGCTCAAAGCGATCAAGATTCCCGGCGTCGAAATCTTCGTCGAGCCGGTCAAGGAACACCGTTTCGTCGTCGTTTTTCGAGGAGAGGGACTCGGTGATGCCGTTGCGGACACCGACCCGCAGAAAACCGGCGTTCCGGTGCTTGATCCGGTCGCTCACGATGAAAAGAGCAAGAAAACCGCCGAAATCGCGAAGGAATTCCATCGCCAAGCGGTCGAAATTCTCAAGAATCAGCCCAAGGCGAACAACCACACGATGCGTGGTTTCGCGAAGAAGCCCCACATGCCGAGCTACGCCGACCTGTACGGTCTCAAAGCGGCGTGTATCGCGGTCTATCCGATGTACAAAGGCTTGGCGAGCCTCGCCGGGATGACGCTCGTCGGCAATCCGACGACGCTCCAAGAAGAAGTCGACACGCTGAAAAAGGCGTGGAACGATTACGATTTCTTCTTCGTGCATTTCAAGTACACCGACAGCCGCGGCGAGGACGGCGACTTCGACGCCAAGGTCAAGATGATCGAGGAACTTGACAAAGTCGTTCCGCAGATTGCCGAATTGAAACCGGCGTGCTTCATCGTAACCGGCGACCACAGTACCCCGGCCAAGATGGCGTCGCACAGTTTCCATCCGGTGCCGACGATGATCGTTTCCGACCTTGCCCGAACGGACGGCTGCACCGAATTCAGTGAACGTGCTTGCTGCTGCGGCGGACTCGGACATTTCGAAGCCCAATACCTTATGGCCCTCGCCATGGGGCACGCCAACCGACTCGGCAAGTTCGGCGCTTAAACGAACAGGGAACAGTGAACAACGAACAGTGAATACAGAAAAAAACTGATATTTGATTCATTGTTTGTTGTTTGCTATTCATCCACGCTGTTCACTGTTCATTGTTCACTGTTCACTATTATGGATAAGCTTTCGGAAGTTCAGGCGGCGATCCCGCATCGCGATCCCTTTTTGTTCGTCGACGAGATCGTCGAGTGCGACGGCAAGCACATTGTTTGCAAAAAGACGTTCACCGGTAAGGAGGATTTCTTCCGGGGACATTATCCGGGCTATCCGATCGTTCCCGGTGTGTTGCAGTGCGAAGCGGCCCTGCAGGCCGGCGCAATCCTTCTGACGAAAATCTTCGAGGACGATAACATCGCCGCACGGGGGGTGGTTCCCGTCGTCGCCAAGATGGGCGAGGTCCGCTTCAAGCAGATGGTGTTTCCCGGCGACACGATCACGATGGAGGTCAAGTTTCGTGAAAAGATGGCCGGTGTCTTTTTTCTTCGGGCCAAAGTCATGGTAAACGGCAAAATGTCGGTCCAATTCGACTTCGCCTGTGCTCTGACGGAAAAACCGTCGTGATCTTGTCTACTGCGAAAACGGTCTGAAATTTCTTTTCAGCTAATATTTCAGCCGTTTGATGCTTTCCGCCATTTCGGCGCTCTTGATGTCGCAGGGTAAGCTGCGGGAGAAATCTCAATCCTTGGGGCGTCTCGAACAACCAGTACAAAGAGCCCCGGGTGTATTCGGGGCTCTTCGAAAAATCCGTCCCAGCGTTGCCGTGAGCGAAAGCATCTCTTGATTTTTTAGAATTGCGTCCGCTGGTCGCAGCTCGTTTTTGGAATTATCCGAGACTCCCCAAAAAAAGCGTCAGCGTGGGGTGGTCGAGCCCTTTCCGGACACTCGATCGCCTCACGCTGACGCTCGGGCTGGTGTATTATTCGTTTACGCCATCGCGACTTTCCGACGTCGCAGGAAGGGGAACGCTGCAGCGGCACCGACTGCGAAGATCGCCAAGCTGGCCGGTTCCGGCGTTGTGGACGGAGCGGTGGACGGAGCGGTGATGGAGATGAGCGTTTGGCTAACGTTCTTTCCTCCGTTGGCAACGTACACGGTCATGTCGTACTCGGTGGCGGACAATCCGAGCGAATCCCACGTTACTTGACCGCTGATGGCGGACAGCCAGCTGTTCGTCGCGGTCGAAACGGCAGATGTCAGGTTCGCGCCGTAAAAGGAGTCTTTCAGAATGTTCAACGTGTTTGCCGTTTCCGTCAGGATTTCCCAAACCGCCAATTGCAGCGACTGGGCGTAGGTGCTGCTGATGACCGTTCCGTCAAGATCGAATCCAAGGGCGTAAGTGTAGCTGAACAAATCGTTAATTCGGCTCTTTTGGAGGTCGGAATAAATCGTCAGCGTCGGCGAAAACAGCGAAGACGCGTTGTAAGCCTGACCGGTCGAGGATCCGAAAGCGGAGCTTGTATTGACGGTGAAGTCGCCGCAAAATGCAAGGAGCGTCTGGCCCGTCGTGTGATTGTCGACAAGCATCGGCGTTACGTAGATATTTTGACTGCTTCCGTTGTTGACAATTGAAGACGTTTTGTTCAGGACGATTTCGCCGGAAAGCATGTCGGCCTTAACGATCGACGCCGATAAAACAATGGTGAGTACAGCAAAGAGGGCAGTCGTCGTAATGGACTTTTTCATTCGTTTTCTCCTCAAAGGAAAAGGGTGTGGTTTTCGGATTCCAAAGCGGTCATATTTTAACCGCCATTGAATCCGGATTATGCAGGAATCGTGCCAGGGTAGGTGGTGTTCTGAAAATTCCTTAAAAAAAGGGGCGTTTGGTGAAAGAAACACTCAGATCACGCTTTTTGCCAGCTTGATTGCCCCGTGGAACCGGAAAAGAACGACATCTTTTCCTCAGTTTAGCTCGTAAAAGCGATGTTGGTTGTTTAAAAATGCTGCCAAGTGTTCAAAAGTGGATCTTTTGTGATCCGTACGTCGGACGAGAATCGGAGCGTACCTCTTAGGTGTACTGTGCAAGTTCTCGGCTTCGTTTGCAAACGCAACCTTGATTCTACCGCAAGACTGGAGGCTGGAGACCGGAGGGAACGGTTGGAAACCGGGAACTCCTGTCTCCGGCCTACAGTCTCCAGCCTTGTTCAATGTTCGATGCTTTGTAACTTGCCTCAGTGGACGAGCATCCGATGTAGAAGCTCCATGGGCAGGCCGACAATGTTCGTTTCGCTGCCGTGGACGAGAGAGATCCAACCGTTGCGGTCCTGAAGCCCGAAAGCCCCGGCTTTGCCTTGCCAGGCTCCCGAATCGAGGTAATTTTCGAGTTCGGTGTCCGAGATCGGAATCATTCGAAGCGTCGATGTTTCTCCCTGGACATCGCAACGGCCGTCCGGTTTCGAGCAGAGGCAAAGTCCGCTGTGAACGACGTGTAATTCGCCTCGCAAAAGTCGCAGCATCCGCGCGGCATCGTTTCGGTCTGTTGGTTTTCCGAGGATTTCTCCCCGGCAGACGACAACGGTATCACAGCCGAGAACGAGTCCCCGTTTGATCTTTTCGAGAACGTTCTCCGCTTTTCGACGGGCGAGTCGCTTGACATAGTTGAGCGGAGACTCGTTCGGTTCCGGAGCGTCTTCGAGATCGTCGTCGGGAGGGACAACCTCGAACACGAATCCGGCTTCCTCAAGGAGGTTGCGGCGGCGGGGCGACTGGCTGGCGAGAATAAGCGGGAGATCGGACATTGCGAAGGCTTGACCATCGATAAAGGATACCTTACCATTCTACAGGAAGACGGGGGCTTTACGAGAGCCGGGACCTGTGGTCCCGGTGAGTTCGGGATCGGTCCCGATTCTCCGGGAGCATAGCTCCCGGCTCTGAAGCGTTTATATTTTTGAAAAAACCATGGATTTTCTTCAACTTTCCGGCAAACGTTTTTTGATTTTCGGCGTTGCGAACAAAAAGAGTATTGCGTACCACATCGCCCGGATGCTGATCGAAGAGGGAGCAACCGTCGATTTGGTCGTTCGGGATGACAACGTTGCGGCAAAAGTCCAAGTGATTTTTCCCGATCAGCGGGTTGAAAGTTGCAACGTGGAAAGCGATGGGGAAATCCGGCGTCTCGGCGAACGGCTCCGAGGGCAACTGGACGGGCAGCGTTATGCCGGTTTGATCCACTCGATTGCTTTCGCGGACTACGGCGAGGGAATGAAACCGTTCCACGAAACGTCGAAAACGGCGTTTCTCCAAGCATTGGATATTTCGTGTTTCTCGTTGGTTTCGATCAGTCGGGAACTTGAGCCGTTGCTGGAGCGGAACGCCTCCGTCGTAACGATTTCGATTTCGACGACTCGGATGGCGAGTGAAAACTACGGTTTCATGGCTCCGATCAAGGCGGCATTGGACTCGTCGTTGGCGTTCCTGACAAAGTCGTTCAGCGCGTTTTCCGAGATTCGATTCAATGCGGTCGCTCCAAGTCTCTTGAAGACTTCGGCGTCGGCGGGAATTCCCGGTTACGCCGATTCTTATCTTTATGCCGAAAAGGTGATTCCACGGAAGCGAGCCGTCGAAACCACGGAAGCGGCCGCGGTTGCCGTATTTCTTTTGAGTCCGCGTTCCAGTGGCGTCGTCGCCCAAAAAATCGTCGTCGACGCCGCCATGGAAACGAATTTTTTCGACAAAGAAATCGTCCGTCGAATGAGCCAGTCCGAAACGGCGACGTCATGAAGAATGCAGGCGTTTCGCCGTTTTTTCCTTTTCCGTCGGCATCGGTCATCTTCCGACGGAAGCTTTTTCAGGGGCGGCACCGAGCATGAACAGTGCGTTATCAATCACCAACTGCTTGATCGTGTCGAGATCCTGATCGGAAAAATCATCGATTGCCAGGTTTCGCTTCAACTGTTCACGCTGAATGGAAAAACCGGCGATTTGTCCGAATATCGCGGTTGCTTGAAAGAACGCGGTTTTTCGGTCCGGGTTTCCTGTGACCGCCATAATGATCTTGGCCCACATTTCGTAGAAGGGACGCGTGTTTTTCTCGAAAAACAACTCGTAGGAATTTGAGGGATACAAATATTCCTGAAAAACGATCCGTCCCTTCCAGTTGACGGCGGGGAGCGTATGGCAAAACCCATCGACCATGCCGCAGATGAGTTCGCAAAGGATTTTTATGGCTTCCGGGGGCTCCGGAGGTTCATTCGCCTGCATTCGTTCGACGATGGGTGCAACCCGCTGCAGGGATGCTTCATAGATCCGATCAAGAACGATTTGGTAGAGATTCTCCTTGGTCTGAAAATGATAAATCAAGAGCGGAACCTTGACTCGCGCCATGTTGGCGATCATCTGAACCGAAGCCAGATTAACGGGAAGCTCCGAAAAGACGTCGATCGCGGCCTGAACGATTCGTTCTTTCGTGATGGATGCTTTTGCCGTAGCGGTTTTTTTCGGACTCTTGCTCATGGAATGGAGAACAGATTCCAATGATCTGCGTTGAAGAGATGGTATTGAATGATTGATAACTGCTCTGAAATAATCTTTGTGCGACGTCCCAAATGGAAACGGTCAAAATCCATGCGTCGCCGGGATGTGGGAAAACGGCCAAGTCGTTCAGTGTCTGTCGGAACGATCAGCGGCGGCGATGGCGAGCCGTTGAAGAGCGACGGCTCGTTGTTGGGGATCGGAAATTTTTCGAGCCGTCTCGATTCCCCGATGAAACAGGGGAAGGGATTCTTCCGGCAACTCTTCGGCGGTCGCTACCGTGAACGTTGCAAGGGCGCCGGCGACACAACGGTCGAAGGAACCGTTTGCCAATTCGCTTCGAGGAACTTCCTCACGGAGTTCGTCGACGGCCTGCAAGGTTTCGAAGGCGTCGTCAAAAAACTCCGCCTCGGCTTGAAACTCGGTGATTCGGCAAAGACAGGGCAGCTCAAGCGACAGGTCGTCGATTTCCAGAGCTGTGGCGCGGGCTGAACGGAAGATTTTTTTCGAACTTTCGTTGATTCCGTTTGCCGCGAGGCAAACGGCGAAGTCCGTCATCGCGTTCGTCCGGGAATACATGTTTCGAATCTCCCGGATTACGGTGAGGGTTTCTTTGAATACGGCTTGGGCTTCCGTCGCTTGGCCGTTTCGAGACATCATAACACCGATCTGACAGAGCGTCGAGGCCCGACGAAACGGATCGTCGATTTCCCTTGCGGTCCGAGCGGCCAAGTTCAGGAGGATGTTTGCTCTTTCCGGTTTCTCCGGCTTCATGAAACTTGCGATTGCGCAGCAAGCCGCCTCCTTCGAGCCCGGATCGGTGATTTCATTGAGCAAGTCCGCTGCTTCCTCGAAACGCTGGAATTTCGCCAAGATCGTTGCCGTTTCGGCAAAGGAAAAACTTCGGGCCGTTTCATCGTCGATGACGCGGACCAAACGTTGGGAGTGTTCAAGAACTCGGAGAGCGGCGTCGGTTTTTTCGGCGAACCATAGGGATTCCGCGATGCTTCGCAGTAACCGGGCTCGGGGTTCATCGGCTTCGATTTCGGCGGCCGTCGATTCCGCTTCGAAAAACAGGCCCTCATCGAGTTGTCGGCGGCCGATCGCTTCGAGGATCGTTTCGTAATCGTCGAGGTCTTCGATTTCGTCCGCCGTTGTCCGGGCGTCGTCCAAACGGCCGGCATCGGCTTGGGCGACGGCCAATTCTTTCAGGGCGATGGCTCGTTGCTCCGAGTCTTCGAGCAGCGGCAACGTTTCGACGGCGGCGTCGATGAGACCCTGCTTGCACTGAAACGTCAGGAAAAGTCTCAGCAGATACGCTTTTTCTTTCGGATCTTCGAGTTGCCGGATCCGTTTGAGCGTTTTCGGTAGCAGGGCCGAAGCGTAGTCGACGTTCCCTACCTTGAAGAGGGCCGTCACGATTTGCAGCAGGACATTCGCCGCGTCGGCCGGTTCCTCGATCTCCAGCGTGGCGTTCACGGCCTCAAGGAAAAGATCGCTCGAACTTGGCGACTCGTCGGAAAATGAAGCGTTCACGGTAAATCGGAATAAAATTGAAAAGTAATATCACTGTTTGAGATTGAGGAACGTATTATAGCGGGAAATTGTAAAAAAGCGAAGTTAGCCGCGTCGGCCTCCGACGCGTGAAATAATGGAAAAACGCCTTTGTTTTTATGGGGAAAAGTGGTAGAATCTTTGTGAAAATATAATTTTCCTTCTCTCCTTTCTTTGGAAGAGGAGACGGTAAATTTGATTTTATAAGAATCTTTTATCCTTTTTGTCGCCGATAATTTCTATGAAATGTTCTCTCGCTTACGGACGCGGAACGCTGGAGGTCGAACTTCCGGACCGCAACGTCGCCAAGGTTCTCGGATTTAAAACCTCGCAACCGCTCGCCGATTCCGGCGACGAGATTGGACGACTGTTGCGGACGCCGATCGGCTCTGAGCCGCTGGAGAATATCGCCAAGGGAAAAAAATCGGCGTGTATCGTGATCAGCGACATCACGCGACCGGTTCCGAACAAGGTGATCCTGCCGCCGATTCTCGAAACGCTGGAAAAGGCCGGTGTTCCTCGGTCGGGAATCTTGATCCTCGTCGGTACCGGCTTGCACCGGGCCAGTACGCCGGAAGAAAAGCTCGAAATGCTTGGCGAGGACATTGTCAGGAATTATCGAATCGAAGACCACGACGCTCGGAAGCGGGACGAGCACGATTTCCTCGGCGGAAGTTCCAACGGCGTGCCGATGTGGATCGACCGCCGTTATTTGACCGCCGAGGTCAAAATCCTGACCGGCCTGATCGAGCCGCATTTCATGGCCGGTTGGAGCGGCGGTCGCAAGTCGATCTGTCCGGCGATCTGCGCCGCCGAAACGATTGGCGCCTGGCACCGACCGAAGTTTTTGGAACACGACAACGCGAAGTTCGGCGTTCTCGACGGCAACCCGGTTCATGCCGAACAACTTGAAATTGCCCGAAAGGTCGGCTGCGACTTCATCGTCAACGTGGTGATCGATCATTCACGGAAAATCCTGAACGCCGTTGCCGGCGACATGGAAGCCGCCCATCTTGAAGGCGTCGCCTTTGCCCGAAAATTCGTGGTCGACACGGTTCCGGAGCCGGTCGACGTCGTCATTACGAGTGGGGCCGGTTATCCGTTGGACAAAACGTGGTATCAGTCGATCAAGGGCGTCGTCGCGGCGATCGACATTTTGAAGCCGGGGGGGACGATTATCCTCGCCGCCGCCTGCGACGAGGGCCTCGGAAGCAAGGAATTCGAACAGATCGCAGAAAAATTCGCCTCGATCGACGCCTTCATGAAAGCGATTCTCGCCGACGAATTTTTTATCGTTAATCAATGGCAACTCGAAGAGCTTGGGAAAGCCCTCCGCAAAGGCAAGGTGAAGGTCGTCTCCAACGGCTTGCCGCCGGACGAGTTTCGTCGATACTACGTTTCGCATGTCCCGACTGTCGAACAAGCGGTTGCCGAATCGTTGGCCGAATACGGTTCGGAGGCGACCCTCGCCGTTCTTCCGGACGGTCCCTATGTGTTGGCAGAACTGGGTTAAATGTTCAAGACCGTGATTTTTTTTCATGCAGCGCCAGCGAAATCGGGAGCATTCATCGCCCGTCCGGCCCGGACCGACCATTTCGCGGGTTTCGGCGCCAGAGCGGTAGCTCTTGTCTGGTTGGCGGCCCTGCCGCCCTAGGAGAAAAATCATCGTCGCCTTGATTTTACCAAGGCCGGCGCCTAAAATCCAAGTGTTGTGTTTTTTTGGTTTCTTCTCATCACTTATCTTGGTTATGTCCCGCCCTGAAGCGACTATTTATCGTTCCGATCATATCGTTGGACTTACCGACGGCGAATTGACGCAGGAACTGTACCAAAGTTGGGGGCGAACGCTCGGTCGCTTGGCTGGGGCTGGAACTCGAATCGCGCTCGGATCGGATGTCCGGGAAAGTTCTGCCCTTTTCAAGGCTGCGCTGAAGGCCGGTTTCAATGACGTCGGCGTCGATGTCGATGATTTGGGTGATGTTCCCCATTTGGCGACCTTGTACTCGGCTCTTCGTTTGAGGGCGGATGGAATCGCCTATGTTTCCGGCTTGGGATGGCCTTCACCGTACAACGGTTTGTGTTGGGGCTTGAACAACTCTCCGTTTTCCCATCTGGAGCAGTCACAAATTTTGAAGGAGGAGGCGGAAAAAGGTTCCGTTCCGCCGATTCTTGAAAAACCGGGAGTTTCCCGCGATGTCAATCTTCTTTTCGAGTGGGTTGCTTGGCATCAGGCGATTTGGTTCGACACGCCGAAGGTTCCCTTTCGGATCATTCTCGATCCGCTTCACGGAACTTGGGCCGGATTGTTACGACGCTCGCTCCAAATGATTTTCCCGTACATGGTGTTCGAAGCGATTCACGATTCTCCGGATCCGGGGTTCGGCGGTTTGGTACCGTTTTGTCGAAATGTCGCGTCGATCGAGCGGATCTGTTCGGAAGTCGACATTCGCCGTGCCGATATGGGATTCGTCCTCGACGGCGACACCGGATGCTTTACCGTGATCGACGACCACGGCGTCCCTTTGAGTTCTTGGGAACTTTCGTGGTTGATGCTGCAGAGTTATGCGTCCGCGGTCCATGGGGAAAGCGTCGTCTATACGTCGACGTTCCCGGCGATGTTCCTGACGGAAATCCGTCGCTTGGGAGGACATCCGATTCAAACGCCCATTTCGCACGCCGGGTTCGTCAAAACGATGCAGGAAACGAACTCCGTTCTCGGATTCGACCATTGTGGTCGCTTCTTTTCGCGAAGTTGTGAAGGTCACTACATTACTTTTTTCGCCATTTGCTGGTTGATCGATTATCTGGCGAGGCTGCAAACTTCCCTGTCGGATTATCGACAAACGATACCGCCGTGTTTCGCGACTCTGGAATTGGCGACGCCATGGCAGGAGCCGGAGGAAGTCATCGAGCGCCTGGCAGGGAAATGGAACGTCACGTCGGAGACGACTCTTGACGGCTGGCGTTTTTCCGGTCCGAACGGTCGCGCGAACGTCCGGGAGGTTCGCGATTTCGCCGAACTGCATTTTCAATTCGAGGCGAAAAATCGTCTGATGCTCGATCAAATGGTTGGCGAATGCGTCTCCGCGCTCGATGGCATGGGAATCGGTTCGGCTCTCTGGGACGCCTATCAATCCGATCCGGCGAGCAAACGTTTTCATTCGATCGAGGCTTAAAACAGCAGTCGGAAGGAAGGCGTATTCGCCGTACTGACGGAGAAGTACGAGTTGGTTCCTTTTGTGCCGTTCGTCCCCGTTCACAACAGCCGGAATGGAGGCGTACTCGCCGTAATGACGGTCGGTTCGGTATGGCAAACCAGCACACCCCGTCAGTGCGCCGGAGTACCGGCTCCCTTCCGGCTTTTATTGTCGAATGGTAAAATAAGCGTTTTTCCGTGACCACAGGTCACGGCTCGTAAATTTTTCCCTTGACGTCAAATGGTCCGTACACGATTCGCTCCAAGCCCGACGGGATATCTCCATATCGGCGGCGTCCGCACGGCGCTGTTCTGCTATCTTTTCGCCAAAAAGCATGGCGGACAGTTTCTTTTACGGATCGACGACACCGACCAGCAGCGGAATGTCGAAGAAGCTCTGCAACCGATCCTCGACGGCCTTCAATGGTTGGGAATCGTTTGGGACGAGGGGCCCGGCGTCGATGGGCCGCACGCTCCGTATTATCAGTCGCAACGGTCGGACAAATATCAGGTGGCGGTCGACGAGTTGCTGAAACGCGGTTTCGCTTACCGTGACTTCGCCAAGCCGGAGGAAATCCAAGCGGAGCGGGACGCCGCTGTCGCCGAGAAGAAAACGTTCACGTACAGTCGCCGCTGGATGGCCGAAACAGACGCTGACGCCAAAAAATTCGAAGCGGAAGGCCGTCAGGGCGTCGTCCGGCTCAAGATGCCGCGCGAGGGCAAGCTCGTCATCGACGACCAAATTCGCGGTCAGGTCGAATTTGAATGGGCGACCGAACAGGACCACGTCATCCAACGGGCCGACGGTTCGTTCATCTATCATCTCGCGAACGTCGTCGACGATCAGGATTACGAAATCACCCATGTGATCCGGGCCGAGGAACACCTTTCGAACACGCCGCGTCAGATTTTCATGATCCAGTCGTTGGGGTATCGGCTGCCGATTTACGCGCATCTTCCGTTTGTCGCGGAGCCCGGTAGCAAGACGAAGCTCAGCAAGCGGAAGCTCGACAAATACTTGAAAAACAAGGATTTCGCCAAACTGGTCGAACACGGAAAATCCATCGCGGACCGAATCGGTTTGGAAACGACGGCGGACGGTTTCAATCCGGTGATCGTCGACTTTTACAAACAGGTCGGGTACCTTCCAGAGGCGATCGTCAATTACATGGCTCTCGTCGGTTGGGCTTTGGACGACAAGGCGGAGTTTTTCCTCATGAAGGACCTTCTTCGGGACTTTTCGTTGGAAGGCGTCACGAAGGGCGCCGCATCGTTCGATCCGTCGAAACTGTTCGCGTTTCAGGAAAAGCATATGCTGAAAAAATCGGTCGACGAGAAAATCGTCTTGTGTCGACCGTTTCTCGAAAAAGCAGGGTTGGTCGTACCGCTCTCCAAGACCAACGACCAACGGGAGTGGGTTTTCACGACGAGCGGAAGCTCGATATGCCTGGACGGCAGGTCCTTGATTACGGCGGCGGGGGACCGGATCAAGGTCGCCGGGGATATTTTGGATTTTTCCGACTTCTTCGCCCCGGACGACTCGTTTCCGTACGATCAGGCGGCGTTCGAGAAGCGGATCACGAACGATCAGACGGGAAAACAATTGCTCGACGAATTCCGTGACGTGTTGGCGAAACAAGAAAAATTCGACCACGCCTCGTTGGAAGCCGTGATGCAGCAATTCCTGACCGACAAGGGAATCAAACCGGCGCAAATCATCCACGCCCTGCGGGTCGCGACGACCGGCAAGGCGATCGGCCTCGGAATGTTCGAAGCCCTCGAAATCCTCGGCAAGGAACGAACCTTAAAACGTTTGAGCCGAGTCGTTTAGCGACCCGCTTGCGTTTTAGCCGCGCAGCGCGAATCTTATTCGCCGAGTTTAACGACAACTTGTCCCGTCGCGCCGCCGGGATGAACGACATCCAGCGTAATGCCGTCGGAAAGCGAAGTGTTGCTTCGTGCCGCGATGTAAGCTTCCCGGGTCGGAACCGGCGTGCCGTTGATTTTCGTGATCAGCATGCCCAGCTTGAGCCCGGCGCGTTCGGCTCGGCTGTCGGGAACGATGCTGATTGCCGTAACGCCTTGCTGTCCTTTGATGCCGAGGCGGCTGAGCAGCGCTTCGGGAGCCTGTACGATTTGGATGCCGAGTTGGCCGTCGAGATAGGATTCCATCTTGCCGCCGATCAAGGTTGCCGGGGCGGCTTCCGGCATGGCTTCGACGTCGAGGGGAATTTCGAGGCGTTCTCCGTTCCGGATGATTTCCATGCGATGTTTTTTCGTAACGTCGGCCCGTTCCACGAAGCGTTGCAGTTGATAAACCGCGTCGGTCTGTTGGCCGTCGAAGGAAAGGATCACGTCGTCCTTGCGGAGCTTGGCCCGTTCGGCGGGAGATTTTTGCACGGTATAGTCGACGATCACGCCGATACGCGGTTTGATCTTGAGCCGCTTTGCTTCCCACGGCGTTGCGGGATACGTGATCGCACCGAGCCAGGCCCGGTCGACTTTTCCCTTGGCGTAAAGTTGTTTGGCGACCCATTGGGCGTTGTTCGACGGCAGCGCGAAGCCGATTCCCTGATTGCCGCCGCTCTTCGAAATGATCGCCGTGTTGATCCCGATCACCTCGCCGCGCAGGTTGATGAGCGGTCCGCCGGAATTGCCCGGATTGATCGACGCGTCAGTCTGGAAAAATTCCGTTCGCTGGATCGCTCCCAACGAACGTCCTTTGGCGCTGATGATGCCGACGCTGACGGTTGAATCGAGTTCAAACGGATTGCCGACCGCGAGCACCCATTCACAGAGTTCCGTCTGATCGCTGTCGCCGAATTCGACGAACGGCAATTCTTCGTCCGGTTCGACGTCCAACCACATCACGGCGAGATCCGTCGCCGGATCGTGACGATATTTCTTGACGAAGAATTTCCGACCGTCCGGCAGTTCGACTTCGATTTCTTTTCCTTTGGCGACGACGTGGTTGTTCGTCAGGAGGATGCCGCGTGGATCGATGATCATCGCGGTTCCCGTTTCGTCGCCGGGGCGCCGGGAGTCACGGGAATAGGGAATCGCCGGCGTCTGCGCTTGCATCGCTCGGAGTTCTTCGGCGGACCTCAAATGGGCGATGACTTTGACCGTCGCCGGAATGACGCGGTTCGCCGCATGTTGAAACGCCTTCGCCAAACCGGCAGCGTAACGGTAAACGTTCTCGTCCTCCTGGGCGAAACCGGGCAGAGAGATTGTCAATAAAAACAAGAGAAGAAATATAAGTCGAAGCATGTAAATTTCCGTGTTCCTTTCCGTGTTTTCCGAGGCAAATAATTTCTTTCTTGCCACGGGAGTCACGGAGAGGAGACACGGAAAGGATTCGCATTTTCCGTGTTCCTTTCCGTGTTTTCCGTGGCTAATAATTTCTTTCTTGCCACGGAAGTCACGGAGAGGAGACACGGAAAGGATTCGCATTTTCCGTGTTCCTTTCCGTGGTTTCCGTGGCTCATGAGTGCTTTCTAGCCACGGACGTCACGGAGAGGAGACACGGAAAGGAGTCGGATTTTCCGTGTTCCTTTCTGTGCTTTCCGTGGCTAATAATTTCTTTCTTGCCACGGAAGTCACGGAGAGGAGACACGGAAAGGATTCGTATTTTCCGTGTTCCTTCCGTGCTTTCCGTGGCAAACTAATTGGCAAACCGTTCGATCTGGATTTGCGGATATGATCCGAAATTGACAAGCAAACCGAGTTTGAAACTGGTTGCTTTCAAGTAGTTGATGATTTGTGCCTGGTGTTCCGAGTGAAGTTTTGCGACTCCTTTGATCTCGACGATGATCTTACCGAAGCAAATAAAATCGGGCCTGTATGTTTGTCGAAGCTGTTCTCCCTTGTAATGGAGAATCAATTCCTGTTGGCTCTGAAACGAGACGCCTCGGACCTTGAATTCACGATCCAAACATTCCTGGTAAACGGCTTCGAGGAACCCGTTTCCCATCACCTTGTAGACTTCCATGCAAGCACCGCGGATCAGATAGCTTTCTTCTTCGAAGATCAAATCCGACATTTTCACTCTCATTTTCTTGCCACGGAAGCCACGGAGAGGAACACGGAAAAGGAATTCGAATTTTTCCGTGTTCCTCTCCGTGACTTCCGTGGCTAAATATTACTCCGTGGGCCGCGTTCAACGGCCCCGTGTGGACATTCAGTTAAACACGATCCGCAATTCGTACATCGAGATACATCGATAGCATGTTTCCGATACGGCGTTACGGGAATCGCGTCGACGGGACAAACCCGGGCGCAGATCGAGCACCCGTTGCAGCGGTCGTTGATCCGATACTCGACGAGGGCCGAGCATTTCCCGGCGGGACAATGACCGAGGAGATGGGCTTCGTATTCGTCCCGAAAATACTTCAGTGTCGATAGCACCGGATTGGGGGCCGTCTTCCCGAGACCGCAAAGGCTGCCCGCCTTGACCTGTTCCGCGAGGGTATGCAGCCGGTCGAGATCGTCCGCTTTTCCCTTCCCGTTGCAAAGTCGTTCCAGGATATCGAGCATCCGTTTCGTGCCGATCCGGCAAAACGTACATTTTCCGCAACTCTGTTCTTGCGTGAAGGCCAGGAAATACCGTGCGATATCGATCATGCAGTCGTCTTCGTCGAGCACGACGAGTCCGCCGGAGCCCATGATCGCGCCGACGGTGGAGAGCGACTCGAAATCGATCGGCGTGTCGGCGAGCCCGGCCGGAACGCAACCGCCGGACGGCCCGCCGATTTGGACCGCTTTGAACCGTTTGCCGTTGGCAACGCCGCCGCCGATTTCCTCGACGACTTGCCGGATCGTGATTCCCATCGGAATTTCGATCAGGCCGCCGCGATTGACCTTGCCGGCAAGGGCGAAGACTTTTGTTCCCCGACTCTTTTCCGTGCCGAATTTCGCGACCGTCTCCGAGCCGTGCTTGAAAACGTACGGAATCAAGGCGTAGGTCTCGACGTTGTTGATCAGCGTCGGTCTGCCGAAAAGTCCGGACTGGGCGGGGAAGGGGGGGCGCAGCCGGGGCATCCCGCGACGACCTTCCATCGATTCGAGCAACGCGGTCTCCTCGCCGCAGACGAACGCCCCGGCTCCTTCTTTGATCGACAGGTCGAACGAAAATTCCGTTCCGAGAATATTCTTGCCGAGCAGTCCGTTTTCGTAGCAAATTCGGATCGCCCGCCGGACCCGTTCGACGGCAAGCGGATATTCGGCCCGGACATAGAAAAAACCTTGCGACGCGCCGACGGCTTTCGCGGCGATCGACATTCCTTCGATGATTCGGAACGGAAACGATTCGAGAAGCATCCGGTCCATGAAGGCGCCGGGATCTCCTTCGTCGCCGTTGCAAACCACGAATTTTTCGCCGCTCGTTTTCCGGACGGCGTCCCATTTTCTGAACGTCGGAAACCCCGCTCCGCCGCGTCCTCGAATTCCGGATATTTTCAGTTTGTCGACGATTTTATCGGACGAAATATTTTCGGACAGAATTTTTTTCAGGGCGTCGAAGCCGCCGTGATTCCGATAATCGTCGAGGTCGTTCGGGTCGATTTCGCCGCAGTGTTCCATCGCGAGGTGCCGTTGCTTCTCGAGAAAAAGCTTCGCGGAACCCTTGTCGAAGTCGATGCGGCGTTCGCGGCTCGGATCGGGAAACTCGTCGCTCCAAAGCCGTTCGAACAATTTCGAGGCCTTGTGTTCGATCCGCTGGAAAATGCTCTTCGGCTTGTAATTACGCAACAAAATCGAACGGACGTCCTCCGGCTTGACCTTGGCGTAAAATGTCGTGACGCCTTTATTGGAAACGGTTTCGAGCAACGGCGTTTGATGGCACATTCCGACGCAGCCGACCGGTTCGACGCGGACGTCGATTCCCGTTTCGCGAATAATATTGACGACTTCATCGCGGACAGCGGCGCTCCCCTGTGCCTGGCAACAGGAACCGAGTCCGATGCGGACGGCTCCGATTTTCGCTTCATAAATCTTTTCGCCGTCGCTTGTTTTCCTGCCGGAAAGATCCCGACTTCGGAAGTCGTCGAGGACGTCGCCGACCATCGTCGCGGTGAGATGTCCGTAGGTCACGCCGTCGATTTGGACGACCGGGGCCAGCGTACAGCAACCGAGACACGCGACTTTCTGGATCGTAAATTCCCGTTTGGAATCCGTGTCGCCGTGATCGGGAATTTTCAACGTGGTGCGAAAAGCGTCGAGAACCCGTTCGGCTCCCTTGACGTGGCACGCCGTTCCGGTGCAGACACAGATCGTGTGCTCGCCGACGGGCTCGTGTCGGAATTGATCGTAAAAGGTCGAAACTCCGGCGATGTCGGCGGCGGATATTTCCGTTGCGTCGCAGATTTTGCGCAACACGGCGCGCGGCAGATATCGGTACTCTTTCTGCACCGCCTGCAGGATCGTAATCAGCGACTCTTTCCGCCGTCCGTGCTTCTCGAGAATTCTTTCAAGGGGTTCGCTCACGATTTGTCGTTCTTTTCGGTCAAGTCGCTGTGGATTTCCGATGGTTGGGAAACGAACGTCCAGCCTTGTTTTTTCAATTCTTCCCGTTTCCGGTAGATGTCTTCGGAAATTGCTTGGAGATCGTAGTTGAATTCCTTGGCATGTTCGTCGCGAATCTTCCGGATTTCGTCGACGAATGGATCGGTCCATTCCTTCTTTTTTCGTTTTTTTTCTGTGACGGTCATTGGTTTGCCTCTTTGGTGGAAATGAGCAAATTGGGGGTCGTCATCATGGGACAACGGAATCCCGCCTGTTCTATTGTACTCTGAAGCGGCAGAAAAATCGAACTATTCGCGATATGCCGACAGTTCCATGTCAAGAGATAATCCATTCCGAAATATGATGCGATGGCGATATGGATTGCGTCTTCCACGGCTTTGGGAGGCAACAAATGCTTCTTGATCAGAAGATCGGCGAGTGGAAAGATATTGGGACCATACTCTAAAATGCGGAGGTTTCGGACTGCGCGGACTCTTCGTCGACTTGCCTGCGCATCACCCTTGCAGATTTCAGCGAGGACGACGTCCGAAATAAAAAGCTGGAAATTCGGTCGTTCCTTCTTCCACCATTTTCGTGTCGCCTGTTGTAAAAAAAATGTCGTAACGTGTGTACCCGGTCGACTCGTCAGATTGCTGATGATCGACGACTCCACGTAAACCGTCGGCTTGTCCATGTTTTTTTCAAGGGATTCGCTCACGATTCGTACCGATTATCCTGTGATTTTCGTTGAAAAACAAAAGCCGGAAGGGAGGCGTACTCGCCGTACTGACGGTTTCGATTCCGTCTTTTTTTTGTCAATACGTTGTTGTTACTGGAGTCGATCCTTCGTGATATTCAGGAAGAGATCTTCGAGCTGAGCCCGGTGCTGGCGGAATTCCGCGATTTGGACGCCTTTCGTCAGCAGGGCGGGAAGCAGCGAACCGCCGTCGTCGTCGCCGTTCATCACGGCGGCGACTTCGTTGCCGACGATTTTCGCCGTTTCGACGGTCGGCTCCTCAAGCACCATCTTGAGCAGCGTTTCGAGATCGAAATTTTTGGAGCGGATCATCGTCATCGGCCGCATCTCCATCGACTGGATGATGTGGTCGATCTTGCCGGCCCGGAGCAGTTGGCCCCGTTCGATGAACGCGACGCCGTCGCAGATTTCACCGAGCTCGCTCAAAATATGGGAGCTGATCAAAATCGCCTTGCCTTGTTCACGGAGCGCCTTCAGGAGTTCCCGAAGTTCGATCCGCGCTCGGGGATCAAGTCCCGCCGCCGGTTCGTCCAGGACGAGAACCGTCGGTTCGTGAACGATCGCCCGGGCCAGGCTGACCCGTTGTTTCATGCCTTTTGAAATCTGTGCGATCGTTTTATCACGGAAACTGGTCAGGCCGGTGAATTCCTCGATGTTTTCAACGACGGCCGTCCGCTTCGGATCCCGCAGACCGTAGGCCCGGGCGAAGAAATCGAGATATTCATGGACCGTGATGTCCCGATGAGCGGGCAGCGTGTCCGGCATGTATCCGACCATCTTGCGGACTTTGTCGGGATACTGCACGACGCTGATGCCGTCGACGAAGATATCCCCGGCGGTCGGTTCGTCGAGCGTCGCGAGAATTCGCATCGTGGTCGTCTTTCCGGCGCCGTTCGGTCCGACGAAGCCGAAAATCTGGCCGGCGTGAAACGAAAACGAAATGTCGTCGACCGCCTTCGTCGTCGGAAAATACCGTTTAAGTTTCGCAATGTGAACTTCCATTAAGGTGTCGTGAGCAGGTGAAGGGAGACGAAAACGCACTTCACGTCATTGTACTCCGAAAACATGGTTTGAAACAGAGAAAAGCCGGAAAATTTCCGACCGATTTTTGAACCGTCAATGATTGGCTCATGATCATCGTCGAGATATCCGAAAAGGAATGGTGATACGTCTTTTCCTTTTCAAATACTGTGTTTGCCCAGTCGGAAAAACCGGAAAATTTTGTCATTGTCATGTACCGAAAAGCTCATCTTTTTCTCGCGGTCTTTTTCTTCAGTTTGGGTTCCTGTGGATTTCTTCATGCTCAACAAGGGTTTGAAATTTACAACGGAACAACGATTCAGGTTCCTTCCCAGGCGATGTTGGATTTGATGGGCGAACCGTGGCCGATTGAATTGACGTTCGATTCGGATCCGTCGATATCGGAGACCTTGGCCCGAGCCGTCGCGACGGAGACGTCCGTACCGACTTGGTACGGAAACTTTCACTTTAACATGTCTCCGGGGTTTTCCGGCGAACTTGAGGTTCTGCGGTCGACGTTTACCGTTGTGGGACAAGTTACGGGAACGGGAGAATTTCGTAAAACCGGCTCGGGAACCTTTCGGCTGAACGGCGATGCCGCAGGATTTTCGGGTGATTCCGATATTATCGCCGGAGTTTACGTTCTCGACAATCAAACTTCATCGCAACAAGCATTCGGTAACGGTGTCGGCAACTTTACAATTCGTTCCGGCGCGACGACGACGATGACTTCTCAAACCATCCTGAATGTCGATCAATTGGCAATCGCATCGGGAGGAAAACTCGAGGTAAGTCCGACATCGGTCGTGCAAATGAACAGCCTGTCGTTGGCGACCGGCTCGCAGTTGGTCTTTGACGCAACGCAGCCCGGAACAATCGGAACGGTCGTGATTCTTTCCGGCCTGAATGTCGACAAATCGGGCAAGCAGAATCCGGTGTTCTACAAAGGAATTTCAGGCGTTGCCGAAGGTGATTACAGCCGAGTCCTCGTTTTTGGAACCGGGGTGGGCGGGCCGACGCAGGAAGAGTTTTCGACGGCGTTCGGAACACCGCTGGTCGATCCATCCTTCGTTCATGGCGGTCTGAGCGTGAAAGCGTTGACAACCTATGCGACGGAAACGGGGGTCACGGATCCGGATCAATTGGCGCAGGTTGAGCAATTGGAGTCGCAGCGTTTGTCCGCGACCGGACTGCAACGAGATTACTTCGACATTCTTTACAATGCGATTTCGCCGAATCCTTGGGATTTCGATCTGCCGGATGCCTTGGTCGACTCGCAAACGCAGGTCCTGCCTGACGTCCTCGGCGGAATGGTCGCGTCCCGACCGGTCGGCCAGATCGTTCTCTGGCGGCAGATTGATGCCCGAGCGAAAAAAGGCGGTCTCGTCGCTTCGTCGTTGATTCGTGGACAGAGTTGCTGTGGTCCGGCGCAGAAAAAGGAATGTTCCTGCCGCCGTTGTGCTTCGAAACAACGTGATTATTGGGGACAGGCTTACCATTCGTCTTTGCAGGTTCGTGGAAATTTCGGTTTCGACGGATACGGTGTCTCCAGGACCGGTTTTGTGTTCGGTGTCAACTCGGCGTTGACCGATCGAACGTCCGGCGGAATCGTCTTCGCTCATTCGCAGCCGTATTTGTACGACAGAAACGAGCGCGTCGACCTGTTCGACTACCAGTTCGGCGCCCATTTGGAGAGCGCCTTGGGCGACCATTGGGAGGTCGGATTTTGGCTTGGCGGCGGCGCCCAGAGCAACAGCGCCGTTCGCTATGAGACGTTCAACGTTCAAACCTATCGTTTCGACGGCGATTTCACCGGCAACACGCTCTCGGCGACGGCGTTGCTTTCCCGGGTCTACGAGGTCGGCAAACGGACGTCGTTGCGTCCGACGATTGCCGTTGATTCGGAACACGCCTGGTTTCACGGGTTTGACGAATACTGTGACGTTGCCGAAGCGAATCGGGGCGGCAGCCTGAATTTGGCGTTGCGGCACTACAACGGCAGTTATTACGGTCGGACTCTGGCACGTGTCGGCGTGATGGGACAGACGAATTTCGACCGCATGGGGATCAACTACAAAGCGTTTTACGGTTCGCAGCTCGGCGGCAGCGACTCACCGGAAGCGTCGGTGGTCCTTGTCGATGGAATGTTGCCGACATATTCGCAGACGCTTCGCGGAGCCCCGTTGGGTCGCGACTTCTTCAATTTCGGTGTCGGCGGCTTCTGTCTTTTGAACAAGAAGGGAAACTGGTTGTTGTTCGGCGATTACAGTGCGACGCTCTTCACCCACGCCACGACGCAGGTCGCGACTCTCGGCTCACAGATCACCTGGTAAACATCTCGTCGATCGTCAAGTTTCGTCAATCGTCAAAGAGCCGGGGACGAAGCCGTACTCGGCGCAGTCCCCGGACGAAAGTTTCCGTAATGACGGACGGTTCGGTACGGTATCGACCACGCATGGATGAATTAAATTGATTTGGGCTTATCCGTAATGCGACGGTTGATATCCATCTTTGTCGAATCTTTCTTCCCATCGCCCGGAAAATTCGTATTCCGGTTCCTTCGTCGTATCATCGGGACCGTTGTAAACCACGCTATACACGTTCCCGTTCGGCAAAAACACTTCGTCCTCATCACCGGCAACGACGGCTCCGAGCAGCTCGGCGATGAAAATCATTTTTTCCAGTTCCGCTCTCGTCGTCCAATCGAGCTTTCGGCTAATGTCAGAGTGATCTTCACTGCAATACATGTTCTCGAAAAGAAAATACTCTCCGATGTAAAGAGGTCGTTGCGGATTGTCCGTGTTCCAAGTGATCTCGATGTCGACATATTCATCGGGGGATGCGTCACGTGCGATTTGCAGGTCGGGATATTTTTCAGCAATCCGATAGAGCTCATCCAATGCAATCACAGGCGGTAGTTCCCCAACCAACCATCGCTTGAATTCAGGTCCACGGGTAATTCGAATGTCATAGCCCATCGTTGCACTCCGTTGGGGGGAAATGAAAACAACAACAGCCGGAATGGAGGCGGTACTCCGCCGTAATGACGGACGGTTCGGTGTGACAAACCCAACACACCGTCATTACGGCGAGTACGCCTCCATTCCGGCTGTTATGGGATTGTTTTATTGATTGCGGACGTATTCGCGGACGGTTTGCAATGCTTCGTCGTCGAACAGATATTTCGTACTGCCGTGCTGCGTCCAGATTTTTTCTTCGGGACCGACGAAACCGGCTTTGCGTAAACGCAATGTCGCTTTCGCTTTGAGCAGCTTCATCACCTGTTCCGGCGGAACGTCCGGAGCGGTCACGACAACGTGAACGTGATTGCTCAACACACTCATTTCGTGCAACGTCCATTGACGATCCGCACACACTTCTTTCGCGGCGAGTTCGACGATTCGACACTCTTCCTCACTAAAATAGTGCGGCGGATTTTTGTTCGACACCGTGTCGGCGTTCGCATCGGGAGCGACGAACCGACCGTTCCGTTTCCATGATCCCCGGGAATCGCCGTGCCGCCACGAACCACGCACCGTAAACGTCAACAAATAAGCGACCGGCGTTGTGTACATGATTAAAAATGTTTTCACTCCAACGTCGGGGGGACGACTTCGCCGGCGCGTTGGCGTTCGAGGTTTTCGTACGAACCGTAAAAATCGCTGTTGTTGTCGAGCCAGACCGCGAGCCGATGCTTTTCCTCCGGCGATAAACTCACGTCGTAATGCCCCTTTTCCAAGAGCGGCCAGAGTTTCGACGCCCTCGCTCCGAACTTGCCGGGGAACGTCTTCGCTTCCGTGAACGTCGCGTTGTCGTAGAAGAAAGCGTACGGTCGCAAGTTTTTGTACGACTCGTAAAAATGGTCGTTCGGCTTGCCGCGCCCCAATCGGAACGTTTTCTTCGCAACCGCTTCTTTTTCGTGACAGTCGGCACAGTGCTTGTCCAAAACCGGCTGAACGAGCAGCGGATAACTGATCGGATGCGTTCCCTCCACGTCCCGCTTGATGTCCGACGGATCACGCCGGAACGCCGTCGGAACCGAAGTCGGCTTCGGCGTGTTGTACCGCTGATCGTGACAGCCGACGCAGAATAATTCCTCGCCCGGCTTAATATACGTTGCGCTCCGCATCGACTGCACGACGAGCCCGTCCTCGCCGATCGCTTGCAGATACACCGGAATGTCGACCGGCAGATTGAAATACGCGCTGCCGTCCGATTCGACCGGGACCGTGCCGAGAATCTGGCGGGCTCCCTTTTGGTCGCCGTAACCGATCGCCGGATTGTGCGCGAACGGCGTCGTCTTCGGCAATAATTGTACGATCCGCAGTTCCTTGATCTTCGTCCCCTCCGGGAACGGATGTCGGCTCGAATAAACGCTCGTCAAACCGACGATTCCCGTTTTCGGTAACGAATTTTTTTCGACCGGCTTGAATTCCTGCCCGGCTTGCAACGGCACGCCGATCAGCGTTTGATGGGGAAGGGCAGGGGGCGTTTTTCGTGCGCAAAGCGGAATCGGACACTGCGACGAAATTTCCGTATCCCGATAGAGCAGCACCTTGTTACCGAACGAGTCCAAAAGATAAATTCCGTAATTGTTCGCCGTGCCGTTTCCCTGACCGCTGAACGGATCGTAAACGCACAGATAATAATCTTCGCTGAGCGGGAACGGTTGGCCGTAGTTCGCCGGATCCCGATGGGCGGCGTTTTCGACTTCCGGGAAAAGCTGTTCCGGCGTGACCCTCTTCACGGGACTCATCGCGTCGTCGTCGAAAACGTTCGGATCGACGAGAACAATCGAACCGAAATACTGGGCGTGGTGTCCCGTCGCAATCGCGACGAGTTTCTGCGAGTTCGGAATCGGTCGGATCGTCGCCTCGAAATGGGGACGCGACTTCATATCCGGCGAAAAATTGCCGTGAATCGACCGCGAATCCCGACCGTCCGGAGTCGTGATCCACGGATGATGCGCCTGACTGTGTCCCCGGTCGACGTAATCCCAACGTGTATACACAATCATTCCGTTGTTGTCTACGGCGGGCTTCCATTCGTTCGTTTCGTGGGGCGACAGCATTGTAATATCACTGCCGTCGGCGTTCATTGAGTGGAGTGTATAGCTCGGAACCGGCCTGCCGTGACAACGTCCGTATCCACCGCGTCTTTCCGAAATAAACATGATGCGTCCATTCGGTAACCAACACGGGTCGATTTCGTTGTACGGGCCGTCCGTGAGCTGCCGCAGTCCGCTGCCGTCGACGTTCACGACGAAAAGGTGATAACAATTATCTTCCGTCCATTGATAATTATGTCTCGGCGACTTCGTGTCGGCGGCGGCGAACAGAATTTTGTGGGCATCGAACGACAATTCCGGAGCGAGAAACGCCCACGTCGAATCGAGTTTCGTTCCCTTGAGCCGACCGTTTTCGATCACGCTGTTTTCCAAGATGTTCCGCAACGTCGGTTTGCCGGAGAATGCGTTTTCCAAGCTAAAAAAACCGCCGCCGGGACGACCGTGAAAACCGAAGAATTGATCACACATATGATTCCCCTGCGTTTCCGGCTCCGGATTGAAATGTCGCTTGATAAAAATCACGTCACGGAAATTGAGCAGCGGATTCTTCAGGGCGATTTCTTTCCGTAACGCGGTTGCTTCGGCGAACAGGGATTTTCGGGCGTCGGCGTTTTCGACGGGGGTTTCCTTGTTTTTCTTGTCGAGGGCGTCGAGTTTTTGCGTTTCCGTTTCGAGACGCGGAGTACCGGCTAAATGGGGGAGGTTTTCACAGAGCGCCCGGGTGCGGCGGAGAACGATGTCAACGGGATCGCGGTCCGTTGGGAGAAACGTCGCTTCGGGGCGGAGGGCTTGAGCGGCTTTTTTCGGGTCGAGTCCTTTTTTCAGTTCCCGGCTTAGGGCGAGGAACTCGCAGGCGTTTTCGTCGGCGCGGTTGATGATGTTTCCGGCGTCGTCGAGAACTTCGCCGGCGGTTTTTGCAACGGTTTTTACCCCTTGCGTGAGAACCTCGCGCTGGCCGTTCAGTTCGATTTTCGCGTCGGCCCAATCGGTGTGGTCGTGAGCAAATCCTTCGGGGCCGGTGTCGACGGTCAGGACGAGCCGCTTGACGTTTTCGAGCGGAATTTCACAGAGTTTGGCGTCGTCCTTGCCGGTCATAAAGCCGCTGCGCCAAACGAGTTTGCCGTCGGCGTGGACCAGGAATTCGGCGTGTCCGTTGTCGCCGACTTCGTCGTCGATTCCGACCCAACTGGAGAACGTCAACGGAACCGGCGGCACGGAAAGAATAATCGTACCGGGAGCGTGGTGTCCGACGCCGCGGTCGAACTTCCGACCGTTGATCGTGATCGGATTGCCGTCGACGGATTTTTTGGAACGGGTTTTGTTCCAACCGCATTCCGTAATGGATAGGTCGAGTTGGTCGATGAACAGCGTCTGCGTTTTTTCTTCAGCGAAGAGCGAGCAGGCCGCAAGCAAACAGAGCAGGGCGGTGGCGATGGTTTTTTGCATGGCAACGAAAATTGACGAGCTGCGACCTGCGGTCGCAGAGGGTTGGGAACAAACGATCCTTTATTGTCGCAAATCCGTTCACCGCCGTCAACAACATAAAAGCCGGAATGGAGGCGTACGGGTATAGTAAAACATTGTTGCCATTATACACAGATCAGCGCGTCTTTCGCCCCGCAGGGGCAATGCGTAACAGCCCAGGGTTGCGTCTGAGAAAACAATCGCCCTGTAAGGGCAGTGCACGGCGATAGGCACTGCCCTTACAGGGCGACAAAGAGGGGGCGACTTTTTCCCAGGGCGTTACCCTGGGCTGTAATGCGCTGCCCCTCCGGGGCGAAGAACGGACCTTACCCAGAACATGCAATAAATATTTACTACACTCCCAACCCCAAGTGTCGGCGTGGGGGGATTTTGGAGACTCAACCACCTTCCATCAGCCAAATAATCGAGCCGTCCGGTTTTAGGAAAAGATAAATGCTTCCCACATCCCCGATCATTAAGGACTTTTTTTGTTGAGTCGAGTATCTAATTGCCTCTTTCCGATTACACCAAGGAAAAGGAGTGTTGCACTCAAACCAAAGCGACGCAAACTCACCAATGTATGCCGCATCGTTCCAAGTTTGTTTGTCGACTTGGTAATTTTTAGGACCGTTCTGAATGAAATTGGGGACACCACCAATTTTTGTTCCGTGCATGCTCCATTGCCAATATGATGAGGAAGCCTCGATCAAGGAGATTATTTCTGGCGTTTGCACGTAATCTTGAGTCCGATGAATAACACCGAAAAATGATATTTCGACAGACCGAACCCCATTTTTTTTCATGGATTGTCGGTCCCATATCGGTTGGTCGGTGACTCGAATCCATTTGAAACACAAATCATCCGGTTCAAAACAATCCAAATATTTTCCGCTCCATCCGTCATGTTTGACGAAAATCAACAAAACATCGCCCGGAACCGGAACAGACGCAACATCTTTGGAATCGACAAAGGAAATCTGGGCGACAAACACATAAGGCTTTCCTGCCGTGTCTTGCGGCCACGTTGTTGCTTTCGGCAGATAAGGTACGCCGCCAACTTTCGTCAGATACGGCTTTTCCGATTCGCCTTCTCCCCAAATGAAAACGTCCGAGAAAAGTGAGCGGTGGTTATTAAATCCCAAACGCTTGCGATCCGTTTCGACGGAATAGATGTCGCAAGGACTCGCGACGTGAGATCGCTTGTCTTTTATGTTTTTGTATACGCTCTCACAGATTTCGAAATTTAGGACGGGATGTTGCTTGCCCGGTTTTTTAAGAAAAATTGAATCCATGTCGCAATGTGATGCTTTGAGATTGTATTTCAGAATCAGCTGTTGTTTAGACGTCGAATCCCTGATTGCGGAGAATGGTACGGTAGCCCGCTTCGTCCAACGGACAGTCGACCAACGAGAGAAATTGAGCCTTCGTCAAACGAAGCTGCCGAGCCATGAGACCGAGCAAGGAATCGCCGATTGACGTCGAGCCCATTCCATGACTCATGAGCGTGAAAACACCGCTCTTTCCGCCGTTCGAGCCGGGAAAGAAATAGTGAATGTGCTTTCCGTCCATTTCCCTCCGGAATCCCTTGCGACGAAGAGCCGCATCAATGTCCTTGGCGGAGCGGTTACTCATCGACCGCCTCCGCAAGGGCAAGGTAAGCGTCTTTGTATCCCTTCGCCAGCGGCAGGAGATTGCGATCTTCTTCGCAAACGTATTCCTTCCACGCCATGCGAATGCACGATTGAACGCAATCCCAAAGTTCTTCACGGGTTTCGCCGAAAGCGGACAGTCCCAGTTCCGGTACCTCGACCACCAAATAAGTTTCCTCGTCGGAAAGCCATTTCGGCGTCAGCGTGAGCGGTTTGTGGAACTTGATCGTCGCATCGTCGAGCAGTACCTCCCAGATTTCAAAGGGGGCGAGCAGGGCGGTTTCGTTGGTTCGGCTCATGGCGGTCTCCTCTTCCACATTTTACGGACTTTTTTCGGTTGCGTCAACGCAAAAAGGAGAGTCGGGACCACAGGTCCCGGCTCGTTGAGAACGTTGTTTATTTCGACCATTCGGCGAAGGTTGCGGCGGACGCCGTCAGACGGGCGAGACGCTCTTCCGTGCTCAGTTTGGTGTCCCCCTCCTCGATGAGAAGGTGGCCGTCGTAACCGATTTCACGCAGCATATCGAACAACTCCTTCGTCGGATACGACTTCGACGCCAAGTCCCGAATGTGCACCGTTTTGCCGAGCCGCGTCCGCACCGACTCGAAATTCTCCTTCAACCCCGGAGCGTCCAAGTCCTGCTTGTTGCAGTTCCAACAGAGGCCGACGCTCTTTTCCGAAATCTGATCCATGATCCCCTTCATGATCGGAATCGGAGCGCAACCGCCGTGAACCTCCAACCGGATTTCCTGACCGTGCTCGCCGGCGAATTGGCTCAACTCGTTCATCGCCGCCGCAATCTGGGCGATCGTTTTTTCCTTCTCCACACCCTTCGGCAGGTCGTTCGGCTTCACTTTGATGCCGCTCGCCCCGCAATCCTTCGAAAACAACACGTATTCCTTCGCTCCTTCGATGTTTTTCCGGACTTTCTCGACGTCCGGCGAGTGGAACTCGAAATTCGTGCCGAAACCGACCAGTTCGATGCCGCTTTCCTTGAATTGAGCCGCAACCTTTTTCCGTTCCTCCGAAGACAACTTCGGAGATACGTTGTGTTTATGCTCGACCCGAAGTTCGATACTCGACAATCCGGCTTTCTTGCAGTTTTCCAAGAGCGTCGGCAGGTCCCAATCGGCTCCCCAATTGTACGTGACCAGACCGAGCTTCATGTTGCCTTTCGGCTTGGCGTCGGTTTGGCGGCCGAAACAGAACGGAGCAACGGAGAGCAGGGCGGCGGAAGTCAAACCATGCTTCAATAATTCACGGCGTGTATACATAGTTTTCATTTTGAGGAGGCGGGACCTGCGGTCCCAGAGAAAAAAAGGGCGGACTCAACATTCCGGGGGCTCAGCCCCGGCTTTGTGTTTGTTTTTTGAAGCGGATTCAATCGAGCTTCATCACGTCGCCGGCGACGCGGCTAAAGGCGAAACTTACTGCGAGTCGCGCATCGCCTTGATGATGGCGTCGATTTCCGAGTCGGGAATCGCACGCAGCATCGGATTGACCCGTTTGAAACGTTCGACCTGGAGTTTGAGTTCCTCGTCGGTCATTCGAAGCAGCGTTTCAAGCGGAACCGGCGACTTCTGTTTGATCTCGTTGATGATTTTCGCGTACTTCTCGTTCGGGTCCTCGCTTTCGATGCCGGAAAGATACGAAGCATCATCAATCGGCGACGTATAGGTTCGCGTCGCTTCGTCCGGGCTGCTCTTTGCGGCGTCCCGCTTGTCCTTCGGGGCCGGTTGGATCGTGACGGTCATCGTGGCATCGTCGACGGGCTGATCGAAGGAGAACGACAATCGGAGCGGGGATTTGTCCGTTCGCGGCATTGACTCGTCGATCAAACCGGCTTCGAATTCCAGCGTTCGAGGCCGCTTCACGAATTTGTTCGTTTCTCCCGCGATTTCCGTAACTTCGTTTGTTACAGTTACGAGCAATGCCTGATCGCCCTGACCGACGATCAGTTCGATCGTTGTCGCTTCAAGATCCTCGGTCAATTTTTTGAAAGGGCCGAGAGTGATGATACAGTTTTCGAAAGACAAGGGTTTTTTATGGTGAAATCGGTCGACGACCGTCAAACGAGCCTGTCCCGGTGTCGATGTGTCCTTACCGGTCCGATTGTAGATGAAGGTACGTGTCAATTCCTTGAGGTCTTTCGGTTCCGTCCATGGATAAACATACTGCAAATCGAATTTGAGCGTGTCGATGTCGTCGGTGTACTCTCGTTCGAGCAACGGCGCAACGGTTCCCTTGCCGTTTCTCTGGAGCATGTCGTCGATTTTCGGAACGGGATGGCCAAAGGAATTGTAGACGTTGCTGTCCATGCGATCCTTGACGACCAGTCCGCGTCGGAAGAATCGTGAGCCGACGTCGGTCAACGGCGTGCCGCCACCGAGCGCAATGGCGTAGGAACCGACATCGCTATGATTACCGCGTTCGTCGTTGTTGCCGCCTTTCAGTTGGACGCCGATCTGGTTCTTTTCCTTCTTGCCGGTCCGCAAAATCATTACTCCATTGAGCGGGAAGTCGTCACGAAATGTTTCCAAGGGCGGTGTGACGGTCTTGCCGATTTCGCCTTTTTGTTGCGTCGCGGAGTTCGAAAAACAGTAGATGCCGATGGTGTAAAGACTTCCGGGACCGACGCCGAAGAACGGCGCTCGATTTTCGATGTCGGTCAAGCCCATTTGAAAGCGTTTGCTGACGAATGCGGTCGGCGCCATGAAGGGACGGTCGCCGGCCCAGCGGTCGCCAAAGGAGACGAAAACGTTCGGCGTGATTTCCATGCGGGGACCGTAGAGAGCCGTTTCCTTGATGTTCGGCCGCTTGAACATGTCGATACGACCACCGGTCGATTGGTAAAAGACTTCGGCGAGCAGGATGAATGAGCCGTAACCGTTATTCCAAGCCCAAGCACCGTCGGGAAAATAACCGTCCTTCGAGAAAATCTGGAGGAATTTCTCGACGTTCGTCTCGGCGGCGGCAAGGTAGTTGGCCCGGCGTTCCGGTGAGTCGATCAACGCCTGGGCGGCGCCGACGATCGCGGAATGGCAGTCGGCGTTCCAATTGTTCGCGTCGTTTGCCCAGGGAATCAAGCCGTAATTGTCCGTAATGATTGCTTCCTCGAAGATTGAAAAGAGTCGTTCCTCGATGGTGTCGCGGATCAGCTCACGAATATTCGGCGAGAGCTTTTTACCGAGCCAGTAATCGGCCGTCGCGAGATTCCAACCGGTTCGGCAGGTGTTGTGTTCGATCCGTTTCGTTTCGTGCTTGAAGATCTGGGCGTTGGAGTCGTCCCACGGTACCGTCCACGACGGCTCGCTGCAGATCACGAGCATGATTTCCTCGATTGCCGGCAGGAACCGTCCCTGATTTTCAATGCATTCGGCAAGAACGAGTTTGTAAAACCGATTCCGACGTTGGTTGTATTTTTCCTCGTATTCACGGTTGATGTCCGAGTATTTTTTCCAGTCGGACTGTTCGTAGAATTTCATGTATTCTTCTTCGCTCGGCTCCGGAATCTTTTCCTTAAGCAGTCTTTCCGCTTCGGGAATGACGTTGAAGGCCGGAACTTTGGCGATTTCCTCCCAAGCGGCGCGATCCGAGATCGGAGCGCCGATTCCCTTTGCGCCTTTCGAGGTCGTGATGACGCTCGCCGTCAGGATTTTCGTTCGATTGAAAATGTCCCTGGCTCGTTTCGACGTCGGCGGCGTCTTGGCCGTGGTTTCCGAAGCCGGTGTATGGGAAGGCGCTTTGCTCTTGGTTTGAGCGAACCCGGGAATACAAAAGAACAATGCCGTTGTGACGGCTGTAATAAGAACGGTTCTCGCCACGAACATTTTCAAAATCTCCGAAGGGGATGAGAGGAAAATAAACCATGATCAGTCTAGCACGGCGAGGAGAGAAATTCAAGAAGAGAATAGAAAATCACTCGTCGTTCAGAGCCGCGTCCGTCATGAAGCGGTTTTCGACATCAACCGAAAAAATTACCGTATTCCATCGCTCCATGGAGAACACGGACGATTTCGAGGACTTGGTCGACACGGCGGTAAAAGATCAGGTAATTCGTGAATCCCGAAACGGTTCGATAGCGGATTTGTCCGCTCGGATCGGAACGGAGCCGTTCGCCGAGGTCCGGATTTTCGCAAAGCATTTTGATCGCTCCGTCTACGGCGTCGGCAAAACGCAGCGCGGCGGAAAGATTTCTCTCTCCGATGTAATCGCCGTGCGACACGATATCCCGTTTAGCTTCAGGAAGGATGTCGAAAACGAGATTCATCACACGGCTTCCTTTTTTCGACGGGTTTCGTGCTGCTTGCGGATTTCTTCCTTGACGCCGTTCCAGAATGCTTCGTGATTTTCCTCCGTCACGCGGATCGGCGGTCCGCTTTCGAGTCCTTCGCGGACTTTTTCCATGTAAAACTCGTCGAGTTTTTTTCGCTGTTCCTCTTCGAGCAGTTTTTCGAAATACTGGTCCGGCTGCAATCCAAGTTGGGCGACTTGGCCCAACACGAATCTTTGCAGCGACTCGGGCAAGGTAATTTGAAATGTCGGCATGGCGTCCTCGTAAACGTTGATTGTTCCACCAACATTATATTCAAATCAACAGCCGGAAGGAAGGCGTACTCGCCGTACTGACGGCCGCCCGGCTCCGATTGAGTTCGAAATTTGAGGAATTCATGCCGTCATAGTATCACAACCCCGCGGCGGCAAAGAGCCCCAAGTGCAGCAGGACACAACAAAGAGCCCCAAGTGCAGCGAAGCGGAACTTGGGGGTAAACCGCCAACCGACGCCAACCCCCAAGTTACGCGGAGTACCGCTCCACTTGGGGCTCTTTGCGCTCGTTATTCTTTCTCTTTCTTCGCTTCCGGTTTCGGCTCGACCGTCGGAATGACAGCGGAAGTCGGCGATAAAGAGCCGAAATGAGGAGCACCGAAACTGCCGGATTTAGTAACGGCAGGTTTTTCGTCCAACTTCTGTACGAGCTTCTCGACGGCGGCGATTGCGGACGGCGGTCCCGCGACGACAAGCGTATTGTTCCGTGGATCGATACTTGCCTTGCAGCGGTCGCTGATATGCGGCAGAAGGGTTTCCGCCGAAGCGTTTTTGAGCGTAAACACTTTGATTTCGCTTCCCGTTTCGGCGGCGTCGTTTCTGAGCGTTTCGACTTCGCGTTCGATTTCGACCAACATCTTCTTGATCGCCTTGTGATCCTCCAGCGACGCCGTGATTATGATTGAGGAAGAAGTCGCTCCACCCATTGCACCAGGCATCGTCGGTTCCGCGACTTCCACGGTCGAGTCTTTGAACTGCTCCGTCAGGAACTCTTTCAGCGACGCCGCCGGGATGTTTTTCAGCGTGTACTCGATCGGAATACGAAATTTGCCCACGTCGGGACCTGGTTTCGGCTGCTGTTGCCTCCAGTATGTGTCCGAATTTCTTTCCGTAGTGTTATTTTTTGGTGACCATGGTGTTTTGCTTTCCTCCTTTTTCGGGATGACATCAGAGCCGCGGCCCGGAGGGAGCGGTGTACGGGGTAGCGGGTGCGGGAGGGGGGGGGGCTGGTGGGCGGGTTTTTTGTAGGGTTTGGGGGAGG
>JAVBQW010000228.1:0-7063 GCA_031548665.1 Thermoguttaceae bacterium | reverse complement strand
AACGAATTGATATTCGTCAAATAGCAGCCGGAAAGGAGGCGGTACTCCGCCGGATTGACGGCGAAAACCGTCATTACGGCGAGTACGCCTCCATTCCGGCTGTTATCACACCGCGAACATTATTTTCTTAACTTTGTACTAGTATACCGTAGCACGGTAAGGCGGCTGCCTTCGGTGGGGCGTTTGCGAAAAAGGGGCGGTCAGGTGTTTCGAATTCAACCCCAACGGGGTGCAACAGCGCTGAACTCGCACGACGTGTACGACCCCGTTGGGGTCGGTTTTTATTTCGTTTCATGACCGGGGGTTACGGCGAGTACGGCTTACCCCCGGCTACTCTGTTTCATCCCGTTGGGGTGGGAAGCTCGTCGCCCCCTTTTCGCAAACGATCCCCGAAAGGAGAATCTTTTTCGAGGGTTTCTTTTCCGTAGGAAAGATGCTAAAATTAAGCGAGAATCAAAAACTTTGGAGGGGTGTTCCGTTTTTCGAATCTTTTCCTGTCGTGTTGGTTCGTCCTTGACGAGCCGCTGGTCGTTATCATGTCTGGTCTGCCCGATTATTTGGAAATGCCGCAGTTGTTCGCCGAGGCCGAGTTCCTTGCGGGCATCGGGTATTGGGTCTTCGACCCGTCGACGGGCGAGGAGCGTTGGTCTTCCGGTCTCGAAGCGATCCTGAACGTCAGCGCCAGCCATTCGTCGCCGAATCTTTTCGATTTTCTTCCCTCGCTGGAAGGGGAAATCGACCGGTTTCTCGGTTCGAAGCTCCCGTTTTGCCGCCGTAAATTCGTCTATCGAACCTTTGCCGACACGTTGAATCTTTTGTTTCAGGCGGAAAAACGCTATGATTCGGACGGAAACGTCGTCTGTATCCTGGCGACGATTCAAAACGTCACGGACATCGCGTGGACGTTCGGAATGGCCGGTTTGGGCGAACAGCTTCTGCAAGCGGTGATTTCCTGCGACGACGTGCTGGTCGCGGCGACCAATACCGACTTGATCGTTACCTACACGGAAGGAAACGGTTGGAAGAATCTCGGATTGTCGATCGACGAAGTCGTCGGCATGGATTTGACGAAATTTTCGGACAAACATCAAAAACTCCGGTATTTTTTTCGGGAAACACTCAAAGGGCGTCCTCAAAGCGGTTATCATTCGATTCGCGGTCGGCATTACACGGCTCGAACACAACCGCTTTTCGGTACGGAAGGAAACATCGTCGGCGTCATCGCGTTCGCGATCGATATCACGGACCGGAAGGTGATTATCGACAATCTGCAACGCGGTCGGGAACTGTTGGAAGAAGCGGTCCGCCAACGATCCGAAGAGCTTCAAGCCAGTGAAGCGGCCCTGCGCTCGGTCCTGCAATCGGCAAACGCCGGAATCGTCTTTGCGGACACGCAAGGGGTTATTACCTACGCCAATGCGGCCTATCATCGGATACTCGGTTACGAAGAAGGCGAAATCGTTGGAAGATGCATCGACGAACTCATGGTCCAGGGAATTCCGGAAACGGAGCTGGAGCGAAAAAACAGGACCGCTCTGTTTCAAGGCGAAATCACGCAATTTCGTCAACGATTGCTCGATGTCAAGAAAAACGGCGAGCATCTTTGGATCGACGCCTGTGTTTCCGCTTCGCGTGACGCCGACGGAAACATCGTTAGTCTGGTCGCCGTCGTCGCCGAAATCCTCGAACAGAATGAGTCTTGAGCATTGATTTCGGCAAGTTTTCCCATCCTTCAGCGCGTCGGGGGCCGACACGGCTAACAACTTACCACTTTCCCTCTCCGTTCCTAATGCGACCTCTTTTTCTGACCGTTTTTCTTTTCATCGGTTTTTCGGCTCTTGTCGCAGAAGAGTTTCCGGGAACCAAAAGTCAATGGAACGGTTTCGACTGTTTCGATTTCAACGTCGATGAACGACCTTGCAAGGTCGTCGCTCCGAAACAGGTCGCCAAGGATGCTGAAGGACGTTGTCTGTGGAGTTGGCGCGGCGTGTTCTGGGGACACGAACCGCAAACGGAGATCGCGCTGCTCGAACACGGATTTCATCTTGCGTTCATCGGCGGCAGCGACTTGCTCGGTTCGCCTAAAAATATCGAGGAGCGTAACGCCTTTTACGCTTTTCTCACCGAAAAGCACGGCTTTTCGAAAAAACCGGCGCTGATCGGAATGAGTCGCGGCGGTTTTTGTTCGCTTCGTTGGGCGATCGCGAATCCCGATAAGGTCGCCTGTCTTTATGTCGACGCTCCGGTCTGCGACCTAAAAAGCTGGCCCGGCGGAAAAGGAAAGGGAAAAGGAAGCGCCGGCGATTGGAATCAGGTTCTCAAACTTTACGGTCAAACGGAAGCGGAGGCCCTTGCCTTCAACGGCAATCCGATCGACGCTCTCCGACCATTGGCCGAACGCAAGGTTCCGATCCTGAGCGTCTGCGGCGACAGCGACGACGTCGTTCCCTTCGAAGAGAATAGCAAAATCCTTGCCGAACGCTACAAAGCTCTGGGCGGGCCCATTGAGGTGATTCTCAAACCCGGAATCGGACACCATCCCCACAGTCTGAAAGATCCGAAACCGATCGTCGACTTCATTTTGAAACAACGTTGAAATACCGGGACCGGGATCACAGATCCCGGCTCTTGATCACAGATTCCGGATCGGGATCGCAGATCCCGGCTCTTAGTCGCGAAAAATTCCTGAAAATTCCTCTTGCGTCGAACGAAAAAATAGCGGAGACTTCCCCACCGAGTCGTCTCGGTTGGTCGTTCGGAACGTCAAGAAGAAATTTCATGGACCGGTTTTTTCGAATTCACAACGCGTTCGTCGTTCTGTCTGTGGTGATGCTGGCTCTCGGCGGCGTGCTCGGATGTTCGTCATACCGTCCGTTTTTGGCACGCGAACTCACCTGGCAGATGAACGCGCCGACATCGAAGAATCCGATTTTCGTTCAGGTGCGCGATCACGAATTCTTATGGTCGGTCGTCGTCGACGTCGTCGACTCCCATTTTGAAATCGCCCACGAAGAATCGGTCCGGCTCTATGACAACGTGCTGACGGAAGGTCGATTGGACACGAAACCGAAAATCGGTGCTTCCCTCGGAGAACTCTGGCACGCCGATTCGGTCGGTTTGCGCGAACGGATCGACTGCACGCTCCAGACGATTCGACGAAGGGTTTTGATCCGCGTCGTTCCCGTTGTCGGCGGCTTCCAGATCGAGACGCTCGTTTACAAGGAATTAGAGGATGCTCGAGCGCCGCTCAAGGCGCCGTCGACGAACGCCAATTTACGGTATCGGAGTGATACCGATCCCTTCATGGACCAGATCGATATCGATCCTTCTCCCAAAGGTTGGATCATGCTCGGTCGTGATACCGCCATGGAAGAGCGGCTTCTGATCGAAATACTCTATCGTCTGGAGCGTCCGTCGAAGTACATTCGAACGTCGAAAGAACCGATCCGAGGCTGAACGTCGACGTTCAGAGCCGCGCCCGTCAGGAAGCGGTCCCCGGTAGATTTCCTTTCGGATTCGCTCTATACTGTCCGACAATCACCACGCTGGAATGTCCGGCGGGGCTTGTTCTCGTCCCTTCTTTCGTGCGAACCATGAAACGTTTTGTTTTTCTTGCGGCGGCGTTCGTTTTCGCGGCTCTTTCCCAGACTTGGGGGAGCGAACCGTTTCCCTTTGTGATTTCGTTCGACGCTCCGGACAATATCACGAACATTGCGAAGCGGCTCGACGCGCCGGCCGGAAAGGACGGCTTCGTTCGCGTCGTCGACGGTCATTTCGCGACCGACAAGGGCCGAATCCGGTTTTGGGGAACGAATACCTGCTTCGACGCCAACTTTCAGGACAAGGCGACCGCCGATCGGATGGCCGACCGTTTGGCTCGTTTCGGAACGAATTGCGTTCGCCTGCATCACATGGACATGTTCAATCTCTGGGGCGACAACAAGACCCGGATGGTATTCGATCCGGTGCAACTCGACAAGCTCGATTACTACGTTTCGGCCCTGAAAAAACGAGGGATTTACGTCAACCTCAACCTGCACGTCTCCCGATCGCTGGACGAACGCGACGGTTTTCCGCCGAACATCAACCGACCCGATTTCGACAAGGGAGTCGACAATTATTACCGTCCGATCATCGACGCGAACAAGAAGTTCGCCAAGGATTTGCTGGAGCACGTCAATCCGTACACCGGCAAGGCCTACAAGGACGAACCGGCGGTCGCGATGATCGAGATCAACAACGAGAACTCCATCGTCTGTACCTGGGGCGGCTGGGGCGGACTCGATCAGATTCGGGACCCGTTTCTCGCCGACCTGCGGAAACTCTGGAACGCCTGGCTCGTCGAAAAATACAAGGACGACGCCGGAATCCGCAAAGCGTGGAAAGCCCGAACCGAGCCGCTCGGCGACGAACTGCTCAAGCACGGCGACTTCGCTGACGGTTACGTTCCCGACTGGAACGGTTGGGCTTGGGAAAGCAACGATCAAATTGACGCTCCGATTTCCAACGTCGACGGCGTCCTTCGGATGAACGTCAAAAAGAAAGGAACGGTCGATTGGCTGCCGCAACTTACGAGCACCGGGTTCGCCGTTAAAAAGGACAAACTTTACACGCTGGAATTCAAAGCCCGGGCGAACAAAGACACGCCGTTCAATGTCGGCGTCCGCATGAACCACGAACCGTGGGAAGACCTCGGTTTCGATACCACGGTCTCGCTGTCGACCGATTGGAAAACCTTTCGGCAAACCCTGACGCCGAGTCGGGACGACGACAACGCTCGAATCGGATTCAGCAGCCTTCGGGAAGGAACCGTTTACGAACTTGATTTCGTGTCGCTCAAACCGGGCGGAATCGTCGGACTTCCCAAGGAGCAACCGATCCGCGACGAACTGCTCCATAACGGCGAGTTTTCGAACAGCTACGTTCCGAACTGGGACGGCTGGTTTTGGGAAGTCGACGACAAAGTCGACGCTCCGATTTCCAACTCCGGCGATATTCTGCGGCTCGACGTCAAGCGAAAAGGCGACGTCGACTGGCATCCGCAGCTCAACGGCGGGCCGTTCGCCGTGCAGGGAGGAAAAAAATACACGTTGACGCTCACAGCGAAAGCAAGTCGGGCAACCTCGGCGAGTTTCAGCCTCCGTATGAACCACGAACCATGGGAATCCCTCGGTTTCGAGGAACAAATCGATTTGACGACCGAATGGAAGACGATGAAATGGACCGTCCTACCCGACGCCGGCGACGCCGAAGCCCGCCTGACGCTCGGCGGCCTGGAAGAAGGCGTCGTCTACGACATCGACTCCGTGTCGCTCCGGACGGGTTCCGACGCCGAACCCGAAAAGGAATCCTCGCTCGCCGCCGGAACCGTGCCCGTGATCTGGAAGAAAGACGCCGGACTTTATCCCAAGGAAGCGGTCGACGATTTCTGCGACTTCCTCTTCGACGTCGAAGCGAAATACTGGGACGAAATGTACCGCTTCCTCAAGGACGAAGTCAAGGTCAACCAACCCGTCACGGGAACGCAACTCGAATACGGTTCGACTCACGCCCAGGGCAAGATGGATTACTGCGACTACCACGCTTACTGGAACCATCCGGAGTTTCCCCATACGCAATGGGATATGAACGATTGGTTCATCCGAAATCGGGCCTTGGTCAATTCTCTCGACCGGGACATTTTGGGCCCGGCGGCGACGAAACGAGTTTGGGGCAAGCCGTTCACGGTCAGCGAGTACAACCATCCGCAGCCGAACCAGTTCGCGGCGGAAGGTTTTCCGCTGCTCGCTGCGTTCGGAGCGTTTCAGGATTGGGACGGAATCTTTCCGTTCGCCTATTCCCATTCGAAGGACGCCGAGCCGCGTCGGATCACGAGCTTTTTCGATACCTCGGGCAACACCGTGCAGACGGCCCATATGATCGCGTGCAAGACGCTGTTCGATACGATGATCGAACAGGAAACGATCGTCGCTCCGTTGACCGCCGCCAAGGAACGCGAAATCTTCAAGCGGGATCGACATCAATACAACCTCGGTTTTTCCGGACTCGGCCTGAATCCGGCCTTGGCGTTGCGATTTCGAACAGCGGTCGACGTTTCCGGCAAGGTCAAGGAAATTCCCCAAGTTCCGCAACTCAAAGTCAAACCGGATCAATGGTTTCTCGACGCCGCCGACAACAAAACGAAGCCGGATTCCTGGATGAGGTATGATAAATTCCCGGAAGAAGGCGGAACCGTGTCCGCAATTACACCGCGTTCGGGCCTCTTCACCGGATTTCCGCAAATGTTGAAACAGCTCTATTTTCTCGAAGGCGGTCCGAACCAAGCGGCGTTGCGATTCGAGAAAAAGCCGAACCTCGGTTGGGCGACGGCGACCTTGACCCGGCTCGACAACGACGGAGAAAAGGGGCCGAAGCGGTATCTCTTCGTCGTGACCGGCGAGATGCGGAACACCGACATGAAGATCGAATCCCTCGACGGCAACAAAATCACGTTCGGTAGCCGCTGGGGAAAAGAACCTGTGCTCTGTGAAGGCGTCGCCGTCAAACTGCTTTGGAAGGACCTGAAACCGGAAAAAGTCCGTTGCTGGGCGCTGGACGAATCCGGTAATCGGCGTCAGGAAGTCGCCGTTTCCGGCGATCTGGGGACGTACCTCGAAACGAAGCCAGAATACAAGACGATCTGGTACGAGATCGAGATCGAAAAATAACAGCCGGAAGGGAGGCGTACCCGCCGTAATGACGGTTCGGAATATGATCGATTTCATTCAGAGCCGCGCCCGTCAGGAAGCGCAGGATCGCCAAAGACCGCTTCCTGACGGTCGCGGCTCTGAATTCATTGTTTATCCGGGAGCGTTTGCTGATTGGGGGCGGAAAAGAGAGTAAAATACCGCGAAAAGTCTTGAGTGTCGCGTAAAAGTTGGTATTTTACCGATTTCGCCCTGAAGCAATTGTGTTTTTCGTCAAGAGAAAAAGTGGAATTTACGAAGATTTTTCGAGAAGTTTGTTTTGCCAGTGAACATTGTTTTTGACCAACGAATGGGCGATGAGCAGGATTTTGTGGGCG
>JAVBQW010000054.1:0-12041 GCA_031548665.1 Thermoguttaceae bacterium | reverse complement strand
ATACCCGGTTGACAGTCAGTGTAGAGTGATCAGTGTAGAGTACCGATTCGGCCAAATCATCCAATACGGTACTCTACACTTTACACTTTGTACTCTACACCCACTGTTCGATGGGTATGTTTTTTTCGAGCGAAAGCCTTATTTTTATTTCCTTGCCCAGAGTTCGATCTGTTGGATCAGTTCTTCCGACTTGATCGGTTTGTTGCAGTAGGAGTTCATGCCGAGTTTCAGGCAGAGTTCCCGGTCACCCGGCGAGGTATTGGCCGTCAGCGCAATGATCGGCGTTCCCGGAGCAATTCCTCTGGACTTTTCTTCTTGACGAATCCGTTCGGTTGCTTCGTAACCGTCGACTTCCGGCATTTGGCAGTCCATCAGGATCAGGTCGAAGGCTTGTTCCTTCCAGGCTTGGATCGCTTCCCGACCGTTTTCGACAAGCACGCAGTCGTATCCGGCTTTGGTCAACATTTCCTTGATCACGATTCGATTGATTCGATTATCTTCCGCGACGAGAATTCGAATGGAGGGTCGCGAAACGACAGCTTCATCGACGTTCGCAATTGGCGTTTCCGGTTCCTGCGTCGTTTTGATCGGAGTCTGTTTTTGAACCGACGGCAACGGCACGACGATCCAGAACGTCGCCCCCTTGCCTGGTTTGCTTCGAACCCCGATTCGACCATGGAGGGCGTCGACGATCATTTTCGAGATCGCGAGTCCCAAGCCGAAACCGCCGCGAGACTGCTTCGAAATGGATTCGTTGGCCCAACGTTTGTCGAAAAGCGTTTTTTGTCGTTCCTCGGAGATCCCGGCTCCCTGATCGATCACTTCGAATCGAAGGGCGGAACTCTGTGAGATGGATTTTTCGGGCTTGACCGTCAAACGGATTCCTTTATCGTCGGAAAACTTGAACGCGTTGCCGAGAAGATTCAAGAGAACTTGTTGAATGCGATTCTCGTCTCCGAAAACGTTTTCCGGTACATCGTCCGCAACGTCGATATCGAGGCGGACCTGCTGCGACTTCGTTTGGAATTCCAGCATCCGCAATAGGGAGGCGATGAGATTTCTCGGCGAGAAAATCACCGGATGAATCGTGATCTCCCCTAATTCCGATTTGGAAAAATCGAGGATGTTGTTGATGAGCAGCAAGAGGGCGACGCCGGATTCCTTTTGCAGCGCGACATATTCCTGCTGCTTCGAGGAAAGGGGAGTCTGCTGAAGTAGTTCGACCGCTCCAAGCACGCCGTTCAGCGGCGTGCGCAGTTCATGACTGACGAGCATCAGGAATTCGCTTTTCGCCCGGTTGGCGGTTTCCGCCCGTTCCTTGGCCGAGGCGCTCTGGACGGCGGTCGCGATGCTCTGACGCAACGCTTTCGTCATGTTGTTGAAATGTTGGGAAACCTCCACCAATTCCCGACCATTGAAGCGACATTGCTCGACTTGGTGGTCGAAATTTCCCTCGGACACGGCGTGCGTCGCGACGGCCAGACCTCGCAAGGGGCGGACGACCCATTGATCGACTTCCCAAAACAGGACCGCGCTTAGCAAAACCAAACCGATGAGAAAGATCAGCAGATTGCTCTTGAAATGCGCGTTCGCCGCTCCGTAAGCGGTTTGCTGAGGAACGAGACAAAGAAGGACCCAACCGGTCGAGGGAAGTTGGATCCCTTCGACCCAAAACGTTGTGTCGTCGGCGTTGCCGACCAATGTTCGGGAAAGAGCCGGAAGGTAGGTTCCTTCGTTTCCCGGCAAGCGATTATTGATGGAATCGGCATCGAACTTGCCGAGCGCTTCGCGAAGTACCGACAACGTTTCCTTCCATTTTTCCCTGTCCTCCGATTTGATGCCGTCCTCAAGGTGCTTCATGATCAACGTCGGATCCGGATGCGAAATGATCGATTCGTCCAAGCTTAGCAGAATGAAGCGTCCGCCTTCGAAGACGTCTTCGGTGAGGAATTTGGAGATCCAATCGGTCGTCACGTCGCAGGTCACGACGCCGGCAAACCGACGGTCGATGAAAAAGGGGGCGGAGTACGTACACATCAGGACGTTTCCGCCGCCTTCGTCGTAATAGGGAGCACACCAAAGGCCCGGTTCGATACGAGGTAGCTTGGCTTTTTCCTTGTTGCCGCCGGAAAACGCCAACGGCGAAGGTTGTCCGGTATCGCCGCCATATTTTTTTTTCGGTTCGTCGTACCAGTTCCAGCCGGCAAAATAATCATAATCGTTCGCCGGAGTGAAAAGCATGTTCGAGACGGCTCCGCCATGCTGGGCGTCCCGCCAAACATAAGGGCTGCAGTATTTTTCTTTCAGATCGTAGGCGTAGGGCTCCCAAGCGATGGCGTTGCCGTAGACGGTCGGGTTATCGGCGAGCATTGCGTACTGAAAGCCGAGCATCGTATCGACGTTTTCAGGCTTTCGGATCGTGATGGCAAGCGCGATTTGATCGGGATAACGCGACATCATCGCCAAATGATGGTTCAGCGTTTTGGCTCGGGTTTTCACCTCGTTGACCATTTGGCTGCGCAGCAAGGCGGCCGCGTCGAATCGGCTGACGTAGTAACCGTGAACGATGAGAATTCCAAACAGGAGCGTCACGGGAAGGCCGACGACGACACCGAAAACAGAACGAAGCGACCATGCTCGCGACGCCTGCGGTTGAGACCGTGCTTCGGCATTCGAAGGCAGGAAGTTCATAGGGGCGAAGAAAAACACCGGGGAAATAGGGCCTTCACCAAGAAAGATACCGCCAACTTTTGAGTGAGAGGGCGAGGGAGTGAAAGGGAAAATGCAAGATACGCTTTATCAAGCGGTTGCATCACTACCACCCTTCACTCTTTTTCCCTTTCACCTCTTCGTTTTCGGCATGAAACTTTCCGGTGAAAACCTAGAGACATTAATCACTTTCAGAATAGCATATTCCGTCTCGATTGGCAACAACGGGATTTTCTCCCCGACGACGTCTGGAGCCGTGTGTTTTCTTCCCGATTGAATCCCTCTTTCGACTATGGTATTCTTTGGAAACGTTTGTTTCCTTCATCGCCCATCTTTTACCCTTGTACATCACCATGGCAAAGAAAACGCTGAACGTCGGAATGCTCGGTTGCGGATTCATGGGACGGACCCATTCGAACGCTTACTGCCAGGTCAATCACTTTTTCGACACGCCTTACCAGCCCGTGTTGAAGGCCTGTTACGGACGGCAGGAAGAAATGGAGGCCCTCAAGAAATTTCAAGGAATGTGGGGCTACGAATCCATCGAAACCGATTGGCAGAAACTGATTGACCGTAAGGATATCGACATCGTCGACGTCGTTGCGCCGAATTTTCTGCACAAAGACATGGTGATCGCCGCCGCAAAGGCCGGAAAACTGATCGTCTGTGAAAAGCCGCTTGCAATGAACCTCGCCGAAGCCGAGGAAATGACCGCCGCCGTCGAAAAAGCAGGCGTCAAAAACATGGTTTCGTTCAATTACCGCCGTGTTCCGGCGATTTCCCTCTTCAAGCAGATCGTCGACGAAGGCCGTGTCGGTAAGGCGTTCCATTATCGAGCGACCTACAATCAGGATTATACGATCAGTCAAAATGTTCCGTCCGGGGGAACGGCCCTGTGGCGGCTCTCCGCGAAGGTCGCCGGAAGCGGCGTGACCGGCGACTTACTCGCTCACTCGATCGACACGGCGGAGTGGATCAACGGCCCCATTGCGAAGGTCTGCGCGTACACGGAAATCTTCGTTAAGGAGCGAAAAAACGCGGATACCGGCGAAATGGAAAAGATTACGATCGACGACGCCTGCATGTTCCTCGCCGTGTTCGCCAACGGCTCGATCGGAACCTTCGAATCGACCCGATACGCTCGGGGCCGCAAGAACTACAGCTCGATGGAAATCAACGGCGAAAAGGGAGCCGTGTTCTTCAACCTTGAAGATCCGGAATACCTCGAATTTTTCCGTTACGCCGATCCGGACACCGGCAAGAAGATCGAAGACCACCTCACCGGCTGGCAGAAGATTTTGGTGACCAACGGCGAGCATCCGTACATGAAAAACTATTGGGTGCCGGGCACGACGATCGGTTACGAACACACGTTTATCAACGGTTTGGCCGACTTCCTGTTCAGCCTCGACGGCGGACCGAAGTTCGAGCCCGACATGCGGACCGCGATGCGAACCCAAAAGGTCTGCGACGCGATTTTGCTGAGCGCCAAGGAACAGCGCTGGGTCGAAATTTAGCCGCGATCGCCGGTTAAAATTTAGCCGCGTTCGCCTGCGACGCGATAGAAGCGGCGGCAACCTCAAACATCCAAGGGCCGGTCAAGCACAATCCCTTGCCGACATGGAAGGTTTCTTTTCTTGCCTATCTTTCTTTCTCATCGTCATTTTTTGCCGATTGTGAGATATTTTCGCGGAAGCACGATAATTTGTGAAGTATCCGCAAAGGGAATTCCGATGCACTGAAATACGCAGTGGACTCCGAAAGGACTCTTCCGGAGCTTGCGTCGAAGTAAATCAAGAGAATTGTGCTTGTCGAGGAGTTGGGTCTTCTCTTCGACGCAACAACGAATTACGGAGAGTTCGTTCGAATCGCCTGGGGATCTGTTTTCGTGGAAGGCGAGGTTGGTCGGCGGAGCAATCCGCTTTCCCGCCGATGGGACGAGGCGAACGATGTCTGAAAGAAAGGATTGTTTACTTTTATGAAAACAATGAACGGAATCACGAACGAACTTTTGGTGAAGAAGGCAAGGAAAAACTGGAGAACCCGTTGCGGAGCCTTCTTGCTCGCTGCGCTCGCAACCTTCTACGGAAGCAGTGGTCAAGAGGCCTATGGCCAGGCCACGCTGACCACAAACGCCAACTGGGGGGCGAACGTCGCCATTGACACGGTTCAAACGTTCAATCGTGTGGCGCCGTTCGGTGCGAATATTGGTGCCGCCGCAGGTTACCAAATCGACAGGAACGCCGCGAAAGCCGTTGATTGGTCGATTGCGACCAATCATCTGTACGGTCTGGATCTGGCCGATGTCGTGAACGGAAACGTCCAGGCTTATCTCCTTGACAGTACGGTTGCGGCGACTCCGGTGCGTGTCGCCAATCCCTATACATTCCTGGCAAGCGATGCCTTCGCGTCCAAAGGGGAGACCTTTACCATTGGACAAGACATGACGTGGACGGGAAACTTCGACGTCACCGGCGGTACCTTCAACACCCAAGGACGTACGTTGACGGTGACCAGTGCGAATTTCATCAATAACGGCAGGTTTACCATCAATAACGGTACCGGCGGTAACGGTGGTTTCCTTGTCGCCACGAACGGAAACAACAACGGAACGATTACAATCGGATCCGGTGGATTCCGCGTCGCCAGCAATAACTTTTCGAACGCCACCGGAACGATCGATATCGGAAAAAATGGGATGCTGGCTCTCGCCTCGTCCAACTTTTCCGGAAACGTCCATGGCGATTTCGACATCACGACTCCCAGCCGCGGGAACATCCTGTTGGAGAATAGCGGGACCGTTCGATACGGCGCCGGATCTTGGAGCGGTAACATCGGCGTTGCCGGTGGTGCCGGTGGTAGTGTCACGCCCGGAGTCTTCGGCGCCCATACATTGGACGTGCGGGGGATAAACTCGATCGGTTTGGATTCGTTGACCGTCCACTATGGAGCATCCGTCGTCATCTCCAGTCAGAGCAACATTCAGGCTCTCGCGGACATTCATCTTCAGACCAACGGTTCTATCAGCCAACACCGGGACGCCAACGTCCTGACGTTGGCCAACAACATCTCGTTCAACGGTCAAGGCAATTTCGACGTTTACGGTCCCATCGGGACGCAGTCCTACGATGCCGATTACGTCATCGACGCCTCTCGACGCATGATCCTGACCGGAAACATCTCCAGCGATTTCACCTACAACAAGACGTTCAACGTCAATGCCAACGGTGGGGCTGGTGCCGTATCGCTCCAAGGGGACGGATCGGGGTATCACGGCGATTATTACATTCACTACGGTGCCTTGGAAGTCGATACCGGCGAGCGTTTGGGACCGCACGGTGATCCGACGCAAGGACGTGATTATCAAATCGGCATCGGCGACGGCGCCTTCCGGGTCATCAACAGAACCGACCAGGAAATCAAACGATACATCAGTCTGGATTCGGCCTTTTCGACCTATGAAGTCTTCACGGGAGATATCAAAGACGTCAACGGCCTCGTCAGCTCCCGACACACGATGTCTGACGCCAACCGCCTGACGGTCACGCAATCCGGTGCGATTTACGGTGCCGGCTCCTTGAACAAAGCCGGAGACGGACGCTTGGTTCTAGCCGCCGCCGCGAACTCCTATCAAGGCGATACGATCATCACGCACGGAATCCTGAGTATTTCCAACAGCAACCAGATCAACGATACGGATGCGACGCGGAACATCATCATCGGTTCGGCGGACAACGACACGGATTATTTTCGCCCTGTTTTCGAAACGACGACCAGCGCCGACCCGGCCAAGTACGCCCAGGCCGGAACCGTGACGATCAACAAGGCGAAAGTTGAAATCAATCAGAAAAACAGCGTGATCCGGACGACCGGTCTCAACAACGAGACGATCATCAACACGGAAATCATCAGCAACGTTCCCTCGGCGCTCACCGCTCCGCCGAAGTTGAATAAGGAGGGAGCCGGAACGTTGACGCTCAAGGGCCAAGGAAACTGGGGCTACGGACGCACCGGAGAAACGGTGATCCGCCAAGGAACCCTCCAGTTCTTCAACAAGACAAATCTCGCGACGGGCGATATCACCATCGGCACCAACCCGAATACCTTCAAGGATTTGGAGGGGTTGCCCATGAATTACGAAGCGACGTTGAAGCTGGCAGACAACTCCGGTTTCCAAGACCTGCCCAACAACATTATCATCGGCGGCAACGTGGGCGCCTCCATCGACGTCGGAGCCGGTTCGCAGCTCGGCGTCAATCAGGTGAGTGAAATCACCGGTAATCAAAGCGACCTGAACAAGAAGGGACAGGGCGAATTGATCCTGAAGGGGACGTCGTCCTACACGGGTTGGACGAATATCAAAGAGGGAAGCGTCACGTTGACGAAAACCGACCAAATTTCCGCCAGCGAAGGCGTCGATTTGATCGGCAACAACACGAAGCTCACGCTCGAAGCGGATCAAACCATCAAGAACCTTCGTGGTCTCGATGCGACGCAATCCGCGCTTGCGAAGAGCGAATGGAATCCAAAGCTCTGGACCCGTACCGTCGACATCGACTCGAATAAACTGACCGTGAATACGACGATCGCCGACAAATCGGCGGACGCCGACAAAGTGACCGGCTTCGGTAATACACTGTACGGCAATATCGTCAGCAACGGCGGAACTCTCGTCAAAGGCGGAGTCATCAACAGCACGCTGGCTTCCGGCTTCCTCGGATATACAGGGGCCTTCCAGATCGACGCCGGGAATATCACGACGCTGAGCGACACGACCATTACCGGCCTGTCGGGAAAAGCGAAGACCATGCTCGACGTTTACGGCAAGACTTTGACCGTCGACATCGGCAGCAACCAGCAATACGACGGAACGATCGTCAGTCGTTGGGCGTTGCCGGCCAATCCGAAGCAAAGCGATTACGGCCGGCTCATCAAGACGGGCAGCGGTACCCTGACGACGAACTTCATCGTCTACGACACCGCGAACATTCCGTTCCAGTCCTTCAACGGCAGCGTCGAGTTGCGGGAAGGCGGCATCAAGTCGAACTCCGACTTTACGATGGCCAAGGGCAACGACATGACGTTCTACGCGAATGCGAACGCCAACGGATCCATCACGCCGCTGGTCTTCGACATCAGCGGACACACGGCGAATTTCAAGGCGCCGACGAACCTGAACGTGTTCCTAAATAACGCGACCACCGGTTGGGCGAATCCGAACGGCAGCACGGTCGTCGGAGCGATTTACGGAAACGACAACTCCGATTACACGGGGTTGAAGCCGACGGAATTCAACTCGCTCTTCTACGGGGTCGGTACGAAAGAAGTCACGTCGGTTGGACGTCGCGATCTCCATGTTCTCATGAACGTGACCGGATTTGCCGGAGTCGGCGGAACGATCAACGAAGAAGCCGTCGGCCAGAACTTGGACGGCATCCGTTTGACCGATCTGACTTCGAATCCGAACATGGCCGAGATTATCAAACGGCTCTGGGCGGCAGGCAGCAATCTGTCGACGGCCGCTGAACGAAACGCCGCGGCTGAAAAGATTCGTGGAGTGTACAATCAGCTCTCTGCCGACGTGATCGCCAACGCGACCTTCATGGGACTCGACAGTCCTTGGAAGCGACCGTTCGATCGCCTGAACCTCGACAGCCAGATGGTGTACGTCCAACCGCAACGTCAGTATCGAGGCCAGATGATCGCCAATATGCGGAACATCTGGTTCACGCCGACCTACCAAGGCGTCAGCGCTCGATCCGACGGCAACGGAACCGGCTTCAACATCGAACGGCCCGGCTACCAACTCGGTTGGGACAAACGAGTCGCGCAGAACGCTTCCGTCGGTTTCATGCTCGGTTATTCCTCTCCGTCGCTCCATCAAGACAACGACATCGTCGACGCTTCCGACTTCCAGTTCGGACTTTACGGTGGAGCCATGGTTGGATACTACATCGAAGTCAAGGGATACATCGGCTTCGGACACCAGAACTACAAGTCGAGCCGAACGGTCGATCTCCGATCCATCGGTCTGACAAGTCAGTCCGGTCACGCGACCTTCGACGGCGATACGTTCAACTTCAGCCTTGAAGTCGCCCGACCGCTGTTCCTCGGATTCGCGGTGTTACGACCGACTCTCGGACTGGATTCGGAACATGCTTTCCGCTACGCCTTCGAAGAAACCGGCGACAGCATCGCCATGAAATTCGATCGGTCATCGATCAGTCGAACACGGGCTCGCTTCGCTCTGGCTCTCGAAACCTGCACACTGGAACGAGCGATCTTCAGTGGACGACTCGGTTACAGTGCCTTGCTCGGCGGATACGATTACGCGGAAACCTCGGCCCAGTTCGTCAACGTCTACGCCCCGGCTCAAACGGTGCGAAGCGTAGCGGTCGGCAAGTCTTACTTCGACGCCGGCGTTGGGTGCCGATACTTCCTGAACCAGTCGAAAACGCTCTCCTTGGTCGGCGATTACGATGCTTCGGTCGCCAGCCACTGGGCGGAACATCGCGGTGTGGTCGGTTTCCAGTACATCTACTAACCGAAATCGTGTAACGTTCGAAAGACCCAAACTGCTTCGATCCGTAACACAAAGCTCCGAACGATTCGTCGTTCGGAGCTTTTTTGTTTGCCCGCTTCAGTAAGAACCCGTCTAATAAACGAACAACAGCCGGAATGACGGTTTTTGGCGCACTCGCCGTCAATCCGACTTTTATTTGACGAACATTATTCCCCTAGCTTTGTACTTGTACTGGCGAAAGGTTTATTTTTTCGATTGTTTATTCGTCGTCGATTCCATGGAATTCGTCGGTTCCCCGGCAGCCGCTGTCGATGTAGCCGGAAAGCAGAATCTGGGCCGCAAGTTTGTCTCGACGCTCTTTTCGCTTCTTGTCGGTTAACTTGGCGTCGCGGAGCAAGCGCTCCGCTTCGACCGAGGTGTAGCGTTCGTCGAAATAGTCGACCGCAACACCGGTCGTCTCGGTCAACCAACGGCCGAAGCGGAGAACTTCCTTCGCTTTCTCGCTGAGATCGCCGCTGAGATGCAGCGGCAGGCCGACGACGAAACGGACGATCCGCTCCTCGGCGACGAGACGACGAAAATACTCGGCGTCCTTCGTCGCCGACTTCCTCGGATACGTTTCGTACGGACTCGCCAACGTCCGATCCGGGTCGCTGACCGCGACGCCGATTCGAACCGTTCCGTAGTCGATTCCGGCCAGGCGGCCGGATGGAGGGATTACGTCAATCGAATTTGACACGGCGCTCTTCAATCTCGGTGAGCGTATACAGTTTTCCTTGATTACAGCCGGGGCAATACTTCGCGGTCGCCTTCCAAGAGTTGGCAGTATCGACATTCTGCGGCCAGAACGGCCAAGTTCGACATTGAATCGGCCGCTCCTCGTACGTCTTGCAACCGCGAGACTTTTCGTCAAGCAGCACGCAATCGCCATTCTGATATTCCTTGAGGCTGCGTTTACGGCCTCGAACGGTCCAGACGAACGCCTGTTCGAATACGGCGACCGGCAAACCGAGCCGGGCCGCGAGATTCTCGACTTCCTGTGGCGTAACCCAAACATATCCCGGTCCGCCGCCGCAGCAGCGTCCGCATTGTTTGCACTCGAATTGAAGACCGTCTTTGTACCAAGGATCCATGGACATGATGATCAGTCAAAAAATCGGAGCCGCGTCCATGAGGAAACGGTTGCAACCGAAAACCCGCTTCCTCGTGGTCACGGTTCTGAAATTCCCGATAATTACTCCACCGGCCACGGCGGCGTGCTCGGCAGGAACGTATGGAATTCGTCGACGAGTTGTTTCTGGTAAGCCCCGGCGAAGGTTCCGCTGAAAAACTTTTCCAAACCTTCGTTGTGGAGGCGTTCCCAACTCTTTTCCTCGGCTCCCGGATTAATCGGAAAAAACAGGGCGTTGTTTGCTTCAGCGGCCTTTTGGTCGCCGGGGGCGTCGCCGATCATCAGGATTCTGTCCTTACCGTATTTCCCGATTTGCTGCGCCATGGCAAGCGACTCTTTTTTCGTGCCGACTTCCTGACCGCAGATTGCCGCGACGTATTGCCGGATGTTTTGCTCCTCCCATTCACGGACCAAGGCGTCCTGCGGCGTCGCGGAGACGACCAAGACATCGGACTTGCCCTGCATTTTCTGGAGCGACTCCCGAACGAACGGGAACGGCGGAACGCCCTTGTCGACGATGAAATCGACCGTTTTATTGATTGCCAACGACCATTCCAATGTTTGCGTCAGACCGGGATCCTTTGTTTTTTCGACTTCCGCTTTCAGGGCCGGATTGCCGAGCTTCGTTTCCCGAGCGACCCAGTCGGTTAACGACTGTGGAATCTCGATCTTGACGCCGCGAGCCTTGACTTCGGGCCGCCGCTGCAACCATTGCAGTGTTTCGATCAACGCCGGAAAACGGTTGATGCCGCGACTTTTCGAATACAAGTTGACGAACTCGAACGCTTCCCGGGCGTATTTGCTGACTCCTTGCAGGTCCCAGTACTTTACGGTATTCGGAACGAAACATTCCTTGTGTTTCAACTCCATGGTGTCGAAGGCGCAGCCGTCCGAGTCGATACCGATCAAAAAGTCGTGTTTTGCGGTGTATTCAAATTTCATGGCGAAAAACGGGGAAAATGAGGAAAGTTGTATTTCGACAAAGTATACCGAGTTTCTGAAAAGAAGGAAGAGTCGGGACTACAGGTCTCTCTAAGCGCCGAAGTACCAGACTATAGTGTACAACGCTATTTTGACCGTATAGTATTTTTCTAACCACAGAGAGCACAGAGAAAAAACACTACCCAATAGTTCTACTGTATTTGTACTGTGCAAGTTCTTGGCTTTGTTTGTGAACGCAACCTTGATTCTGCCGCAAGACTGGAGGCTGGAGACCGGAGGGAACGGTTGGAAACCGGGAACTCCAGCCTCCGGCCTACAGTCTCCAGCCTCGTTCAATGTTCGATGTTTCGCAACTTGCGCAGTACAAGTATGATCCACAATTTTTTGAGCGATAAGTAATTATCTCTCACGAAGGCACAAAGGGGGGGCAAGAGATTTTGCGTTTTTCGCGGAAATAATCCTTTTTTTCGGGTTGTTTTCATCAAAATCCTCCTTCGTGCCTTAGTATCCTTTATGAGAGAAAATGAATGCTCGGAAGGGTTTAGATCGTTATACTGTAGTACAACGCCAAAGCATATTTTATCAATATTTTGCCACGGAAGACACGGAAAAATCACGGAGAAATTCCTTGCATCATCTCCTTCCGTGTTCCTTCCGTGTCTTCCGTGGCTAAAGCAATTTTAGGCTTGGCAGGGT
>JAVBQW010000243.1:0-26900 GCA_031548665.1 Thermoguttaceae bacterium | reverse complement strand
TTCGAGCGGAAGCCTAACGGAATAGACGGAAATGAAGAATTCCGTGTTTTTCCGTCCTTCCGTGTGTTCCGTGTTAAAAAACAAACAATGAAAATGTTCGTTTTTTTGTGCAATTGTAAAGGTTATTTTGATACGGCTCCTAAGGTAAAATACGGAACCCGACGCGTAAGCGAGGGTTTGCACGTACAATCCCTCGCTTACGCGTCGGGCTCTGTAACGAGCGACGGTGTAACGAACGGCGGTTAATACGCGGCCCAGCATTCTTCGTCGATGCCGAGCGTCGTCTGGAACTGCTGGAAAAGATCGATGAATTCGTCCTTCGTCGAATGAATGTGTTCCGCTTCGGTCAGAAATCGCATCCGATCGTCGCAGAAAATTCCACGCTCCGAGAGAATCTTTTCAAAGGCCGAAAGATTTTCCGCGTAGATGATCAGCATTTTGTGTTCGTCGAACTGGACTTCCATCGGAATCGACGGATTCAGGACCGCGATGCCCGTGCAGCCGTCGTTGAGGAGCATCTCCTCAAATTCGTAAAGATAACTCTTCAAGATCGGAAGGTCGATCTGCTCCCGATAGAGATCGGAGTGTTCGCCGGAACTCCTTTGATGGCTCGTTTCCAAAACGACGTCGACGACGTCGCCGAGCGGATCCAAAAGATCGAGGAACGTTTCGAAAAGCTGTTCCTTCGAAACCGACGCCATCAAGACGGGAACCGACGTCCGACTTTGATCGTCGCGGTATCTGTCGTGTCGATATCCTTCTTTCGGAACGACCCGCAGATCGAACGACGGCCGAACGGCGTCGGTCAACACGAACTCTCCGTAGCGGGCAACCGTCAGGTGGGACTCCAATTCGAGCTTGGGAATCCGTTCCAGTCCGGTTTCGGTCGGCGACAAAAAACCTTCACGAAACACATTGCGAAAAAATCGTTTGAGAAAACCCATAATAAGAACCAGTGCTTCGTGAAAGTCGATTGAGTCGCTTCGTTTGAAAACGAAACGTTGAATGTCGTCGATATGGTAATTTAGGTTATCTCTTACGATAGGGACTCCTTTCGAGTCTATTTTTTTGAAATTGTGTCAGGGCAAAACCCGCAACAGCTTCTCCAATCGATACGAACCGCAAAAACAGTTTGTTCGTGAGAACATTGGGAGCCGGAGAGCCGGGGCCTGTGGTCCCGGTAGTTTCGGTGGATTCCGGGACCGCAGGTCCCGGCTCATGAGGATTTCCCGTTTGAGGATTTCCCTCTTGACCGGTTTTCAATTTTACGGGACAATACCGCCCTATTACCTTAAATTAACATCAAAAGTCTCATTATGTCGAAAGAGAAAGAAGAACAGACCGGAACCGGCGTCGTCCTCGAAGCAGCTCGTCGGGAAAAAATGCGCCGTATCGAAGAACTCGGATTCGATCCCTGGGGCCAACGCTTCGACGACCATTCGCCCATCGCGGACATCCGAGCCCGGGAAAACGAAATCGTCGTCACGGAGCCGACTGAAGCTCCTGTTGAAGGGGGCCGACCGCCGCAGCCGCACCAGACCGGACCGAAAGTACGAGCCGCCGGTCGAATCATTCTCCAACGCAAAAAGGGAAAACTGATCTTCCTCGACATCTGGGACTGGAGCGGTCGGATCCAAATCCTGATCGGCGCCAACCAGGTCGGCGAAACGAATTGGGCGCTGGCCGACTGTTTCGATCTCGGCGACATCATCGGCGTCGACGGCGAGTTGATGCGAACCCGAACCGGCGAACTGTCAATTTCGGCGGAACAACTCACGTTTTTGAGCAAATCCATCGACACACCGCCGGCCAAGTTTCACGGCCTGACGGATCCCGACCTCCGGAGCCGGATGCGGTACATGGACCTTGTTCATACCGACGGCGTCCTCGAACGGATGCTGAACCGAACGAAAATTATCCAATCCGTTCGCAACTCGCTGGCTCAGGAAAAATTCGTCGAAGTCGAAGGACCGACGCTCCATACGATCGCCGGAGGAGCCGCCGCCCGCCCCTTTGCGACGCATCATAACACCCTCGATATTCCCCTGGTGCTGCGAATCGCCCTTGAATTGCATCTCAAGCGGCTGATGGTCGGCGGCATCGAACGGGTCTACGAACTGGGGCGCGTCTATCGGAACGAGGGAATCGACCAACGGCACAATCCCGAGTTCACGATGCTCGAAGTTTATCAGGCTTATGGAGATTACCGCTCCATGATGGACCTGAGCGAAAAGATTATCACGGACGCGATCAAGGCGACCGGCCAGAATTTCGTGTTGCCGTGGAACGACGCCGAAATCGACTTCACGCCGCCGTTCGCTCGGGAGAAATACGACGATTTGGTCCAAAAATATACCGAAATCGATCCGAACGACGAAGCCGCGATGCTCGCCTACGCCCAGTCGCTGAAACTCGATGTCGCCGGAAAGCATCCCGATTTGGTCAAGAATCTGGTGTTTGAGGAGAAAGTCGAGAAGAACCTGAAAAACCCGACCTTCGTGATGGATTATCCGGCAAGTATTTGCCCGTTGACGAAGCGAAAACGGGACAATCCGAAGATCGCGGAGCGTTTCGAACTGTTCGTTCAAGGCATGGAACTCGCCAACGCCTACACCGAACTGAACGATCCCGACTTGCAGGAAAAATTGTTCTCGCAGCAGCTTGCCGGTGAGAAAGCCGACGACAGCATGGCCAAGATGGATCACGATTTCGTCCGCGCCCTGCGGCACGGTATGCCGCCGGCCGGCGGCCTCGGAATCGGCATCGACCGCCTTTGCATGTTGTTGACGAACACGGCCTCGATCCGCGAAGTAATCCTGTTCCCATTACAACGGCCCGAAAACTGATCGTTAACCGCGTCGGCCTCCGACGCGCTTGGTGCGGCAACAAGTTTCGCGAGTCGGAGGCCGACGCGGCTAACGGACTAAACGGAATAACCGGCATCGAAAACATCATTCCCTCCAAATTTCCCCACCGATAATTTTGCTTTTCGTTGACATTGTGCTAAAATGGGTTGTCCAGAGAATTTTTACGGTCTCGTTTTCCAGCGGACCGACAGAAAAAGGAACAGCCCCATGAAACGAACGATCCTTCCGTCAATGTTGGGTGTCGTGACGCTCGGACTCCTCGGAGTCGCGACGCTCGTTGCCGAAGCGCAAAGCGGCAAACAGATTTATAGCAGCCGTCAGCCAGGTGTCCAACGCCGGACGCCGATGTACGACGACCAACCGGTCTACACGGACCAATCTGTTGTCGTCGAACAGGGCTCGCCTCGCATGGCTCCGATGCCGCCAAACGTTCCGCAGGCGTTTCCGACTCCGACTCCATTATTCCGTCCGGGGCAGGAAACGGTCGTAATGGAAGGACCGGTGTTCGTCCAACCGGCTCCGACCTTCGATATGGATCCGAATCGACCGCTCTCCGGAATCGACATTCCGGTGAAGCCCAATCCGAAAAAGAACGAGGAGCCGAAACCGACTCCGACCGAGGAACCGAAGAAACCTTTTTGGGAACCCAAAACGTCCCCCGTTCCTCACAACGAGCAGATTGACGGGTTTTGCGCCCGGTTGGCGAAGCTCCAACTCGAAAAGAAACAACTCGGTGAAACGCTGACGCTGATCGGAAAGATCAAAAGCGATGAGTTCAAGGTCAAGACCTTGGTCGAACTCGCCGAATACGTCGCCCACGACGACAACTACAAAAAAGAAGCGGAAACTCTGTTCGGTCTCGCCCAAAGCGGAATCGACGCCCTGAGGAATAACAAACCGATCAACGTTGCCGCTCCGGAAGAGGTCGCGAAACCGGTCCAACCCAAAAACATTCTGCCGGTCGAAGAAAAGGCCCCGCCGAAGAAGCCGACCCTGCTCGACGATTTGGAAGAAAAGAAACCGGAACCGGCCGCCGCCCCTGAAAAAGCCGTTGAGAAAGAGGTCCCGGCCAAAAAACCGTCGATTTTGCTCGACGACGAACCCGCCGCCGCTCCCGAAAAGGCCCCAGCTAAAAAACCGTCGATTTTGCTCGACGACGAACCGGCTGCCGCCCCCGAAAAGGCCCCGGCCAAAAAGCCGTCGATTTTGCTTGACGACGAACCCGCAGCCGCACCCGAAAAGGCACCGGCCAAAAAGCCGTCGATGTTGCTTGACGACGAACCCGCCGCCGCTCCAGAAAAGGCCCCAGCCAAAAAACCGTCGATTTTGCTTGACGACGAACCGGCTGCCGCCCCCGAAAAGGCTCCGGCCAAGAAGCCGTCGATTTTGCTCGACGACGAACCCGCCGCCGCTCCTGAAAAGGCCCCAGCTAAAAAACCGTCGATTTTGCTTGACGACGAACCCGCTGCCGAAAAGGCTGAAAAAGAAGCTCCGAAGAAACCCGCGACGGTCGAAAAAGAACCGACGGAGGACACGGAGAAGAAACCGACGACGACTCGCCGCGCCCTTCCGGCGAAGAAAATTTTGCTCGACGACGAATAATTTCCCGTTAGCCGCGTCGCCCGCGACGCGTTTGAAGCGGCAACCCGCCCCAGCGCGTCGCAGGCGACGCGGCTAACACCGATCCCCAAGGCAAGGAAGCCCCGGATGTATAAACTTCTTCTTTGTTGGCGTTATCTTTTGACGCGTTACATCGCTTTGGCGTCGATCATCAGCGTGATGCTCGGCGTCGCGACGATGATCATCGTCAACGCCGTGATGCTCGGCTTTACGTCCGAGATGCAGAACCGGATTCACGGAATCATCGCCGACGTGATCTTCGAATCGAGTTCGATGAACGGATTCGCCGACGCCGATTTCCATATGGATATCATCCGAAAGACGGCCGGCGACCTGATTGAAGAGATTACGCCGACCATCGTGGTTCCCGCCATGCTGACGTTCCGTGTCGGTACGAAGGGCGAGCCGGTCAGCCTGCCGGTCGAACTGATCGGAATCGACGAAAAAACGCAGGGAAAAGTCACCGACATGACGAAATACCTGCAACACCCCGAGAACCGGACCGATTTGAGTTTCCAATTACGTAACGGCGGATACGACGTTCAGGGAGCCGGTCTCGCCAAGGGAGGAATCTACCGTTACGATTTGGGAAGGGCCGGTTGGGAGCATCGTCGCTTTTATTTTGCCGAACTGGAAAAGGAGCGGCAGCGGCAGGACGACCATCAACAACGCCTCCAGAAACAGTTCAACACGAACCAGACCTCGCTGGTTCCCCGTGCGAAGGATGACGGCAAACCCTTCGAACCCTTGGCAATTGAAAACAGGGGACCGCAACCGGACGATCCGTTTGCCGCAGCGCCGAGCGCCCCGGTCAAGGTGTTCGATCCCGCGAAGGAACAGCACGCCGGAATCGTGCTGGGCGTCGGGCTCTGTTCTTATGGTCGTCGTTACGAAAACATCGATCCGGAAACCGGCGAGAAACGGGTGATCGACGATTTGGCGATCATTCCCGGCGACGACGTGATGATGACGTTCCCGACCGCCGACTTGCCCCCGAAGTTGCAGACCGACAGTTTTACGGTCGTCGACATCTACGAAAGCAAAATGGTCGAATACGATTCCCGGCTTGCGTACGTTCCGATCGAGAGATTGCAGCGGCTTCGCGGAATGTTCGATCCGACGACCGGCAAACCGATGGTTACGCAAATCCTGATCAAGGCGAAGCCCGGCGCGGACATCAACGAACTGCGTGACCGGTTGCGGGCTGAATTTCCGGCTCAATTATTCCGGATCAGCACTTGGCGGGACAAACAGGAATCGCTGCTCGCCGCCGTGTTCAACGAATTGGCGATTTTGAACGTTTTATTGTTCCTGATTTTCGCGGTCGCCGGTTTCGGAATCCTCGCGATCTTTTACATGATCGTGATCGAGAAGACGAAAGACATCGGGATCCTGAAATCCCTGGGCGCCGGCGGCGGCGGCGTCATGCAGATTTTCCTGTATTACAGCCTGTTGCTCGGAATCGTCGGAGCGGGCGGCGGCTTGGTACTCGGCTTGGTTTTTATTCGTTACATCAAGGAAATCGCGGCCGTGCTGTCGATCATTTTGCAGCACGACGTGTTCGATCCGGCCGTTTATTCGTTTTACGAAATTCCGACCATCGTGGAGCCGTGGACGGTTTTCTGGATCATCGCCGGCGCGATCCTGATTGCCGTCGCCTCCGGAATCCTGCCCGCCGCAAGGGCCGCCCGAATGCATCCGGTCGAATCCCTCCGCAGTTAAAAATATTTCCGTCATCCCCGCGAAGGCGGGGACCTAGACGGAAAACGTGATTGCTCGTTTGCATCCGTCAATAACGTGTGCAAAAGCTAATTAAAACCTGTTCTCTAGGTCCCCGCCTTCGCGGGGATGACGATAGTTTAACATCTCCCAATGAAAAAAGGCCCCGTCGACTTTCGACCCGTCTCGCCGTCGCTGGACGCTTCGCTTCCCGAGACGAAGCGAGGCATCCGGCTGCGCGGTCCGTTGTTGACGCCGGACGGTCGGGCGCTGCACGCTCAACCGACGATCGACGCGAACGATCTGCCTCCCGAACCGGTTACGGAAACGTCGGAGATTTCGATTCGCGTCGCCGATTATTCGTTGCCGCCGTTGGAAAAAATCGACCTCCCGTATCCGTCACCGATATTCGCGGAAGAGAGTCCGATCGCCATGAAACATAAACCGTCGAATCCCGGCGGCGACGAATCCGTCGTTTTTCGCTCGGAAACCGAACGCTCCGTGATCCGTTTGAGCCTGTTTCAGGACGATACCGAGTTCCATGATTCATTGACCCGGCTCACGGCCTTTCCCGATTGGAAGCCGCTTAAAAACGTCGGCGAAACCATCGACGAACATTTCGTGTTCGATAAAGAAACGTTATCGGTCCCGAAACGTCCGTTTGCTGTTTTTGATAGGACAAACAAAAAAAACGACGGCGATCACGGCCGTCGATCCGGTACCAAACCCGATCGTCTTTTCGACGACGAGGAATCTTCCTCTCCCTCCGATTCCTTGGACCGATTGTCCGAAGAATTCGACAGCCTTTTGGAAACGATGCCCGACATGTCAACCTCCGCCGTCACCGTTACGGAAACTCCGTCCATGCAACTTGCCGCTCCGCCGGCGCCGCGACGTCGCCGCCTGGTTTCGTCGTTTCGGCGACAGGCTCCCGGATTCGCGAAGAACAAGGACGACGCTCCGACGAAGACCCTGACGCTCCGGGCGACACTGGAAGAAATCCAGCCCGAAAATCCTTCCGTCGCGTCGCCGACCTCGACGTTGTCGTTACCGTCGTCGCCGTCGCAGAACGCCGCTTCGGAACGTTCACTGAAAGTGTTCGAGGATTCCAATCCGAACGTAATTCCGGCGTCGACGCCCGGCGAAACGTTCCTTGTCGCCGAATCGTTGACGAAAAGTTATTATAAGGGCAAGCTCAAGATTCCGGTCCTGAAAGGCGTCAACTTTTCCGTACGAGAAGGCGAGTTCGTCTCGATCGTCGGTCAAAGCGGTTCCGGTAAAAGCACCCTGCTTCATCTTCTTGGAACGCTGGACAACCCGGAGAGCGGAACGATTCATTTCGACGGACGTCGGATCGACAATCTTCCGATGAAGAGACGCGACCAGCTTCGAAATCGATCGATCGGCTTGATTTTCCAGTTTTATCATCTGCTGCCGGAACTCACGACCTTGGAAAACGTTCTTTCGCCGTTGATGATTCGGGAAACGGTGTTCGGATATTTTTTTCGACGTCGGCAACACATTGAAAACGCGGAACGATTTTTGGAACAGGTCGGCTTGTCTCATCGGTTGAACCACAAGCCGAGCGAACTTTCCGGCGGCGAGATGCAGCGAGCGGCGATTGCTCGGGCTCTGGTTTCCGAGCCGCGTATCCTGTTTGCCGACGAACCGACCGGCAATTTGGACGCTCAGTCGTCCCGTGAAATCATCGAACTACTGCGTCGTCTGAATGCGGAACACCGCTTGACGATCGTGATGGTGACACATGACTCCGCGATCGCGAAATCCGCCGACCGGATGGTCCGAATGGTCGACGGCCGAATCGACGAAACGGGACCAACGCTGGTTTATTAGGCTTTCGCCAGAAAGTTTCATGCCGAAAACGGGGAGGTGAGAGGGTGAAAGAGTGAAAGGGTGGGAGAGACGCAACCGCTTGATAGAACGCATCTTGCATTTTTCCTTTCACTCCCTCACCCTTTCACCCTCTCACTCAAAAGTTGGCGGTTTATTTTCTGGCGAAAGCCTAATCTTTCTTTTTTAGTCGGCAAACAGTTTTCGTAAGACAGTCCAATCGATTTCGCGCCGCCCCAGTTCCTCCATCAATTCATCAAGCGATTTGTTTTTCCAGGTGACAAGACGGCGAATCAAATAGGGAACCGGACTGTGCGGTTCGCATTTCATCAAAATTTCAGCCGCTCGCTCCAGAAGAGCATACGCTTCCGTTCGTTCGTTAAAACTACCGGTATGAACATGATGAGGATATTCACCGTGGTTGATCGTCGCATTCTCCCCGGTCATAGCGGCTTTCATATCCATCGGTGATTCGTTCTTCGTATTCGGCAAGGCATCGAGATGGACTCCCTTCCGCTCCGCCAACCATTTTTTCGTGAACGCACGCATCATGACGATTTCATTCCGAAGCCTCGAAAACGTGGGAGCCGATTCACCTGATTTTTCGCGAAGGAATTCATGAAGTTTTTCAACCGAATCATTCAATTCGCCCAATCGGTCGTTCAAGCCGAGGTAGAACGAAGTAGGAGTGGAATCAATCGATGTTAGAATTCGTACCTTTTTTTCGTTCGGCTTCGCCGCCTTTTGCTGTAAAAGCATCTGTTCCCGATGTTCCGCATCGATCCAATCCGACCAGTAAAAAATCCGTTCGTCCGTTGAATTTTTTTCAGAAAGCGGGGTTTGTCGTAACTTTTCACAAAACGCGCCGTCTCCCCATTCGAACGGCGCATTGCGGACTTCAGGATCGCCTTCCTGAATAGGCGGATGAATCGTCGTCCAGAATCTTTCGCACAGCATCCGGATCATCTCGATTCCTTCCGAGAGTCCCCGTACTCCGTGCAATACGCCGGCGGCTTCCACGCCCCATGCCGCGACTTGCAGATCCTTCGATCGATGTTCCAACGTTTCCGTACAAAGCGAAAACGTCTGCGACCAGTCCGCCCTTTTCAGCTGATGTTCCCATACACCTTGCGGCAACGAGGCATCCTCTTCACGGCGAGCCTCTTGAATGGCGTCGTAAATCGGTTCGTAAAAAAGATACGGGCCGCACGGCTCTTCTTCGACGATGGGTTTTAGAATCGTTTCAAAATTGAAAATCGGTTTCATGATATCATTAAGCCGGTACTCCGTGATTTAGCCGGTACTCCGTGGAATGAACTGGTGATTCGACGGGAACTATTTTCCCTCGACCGACAACGGTGGGGCAAGTTTGGGAACGGGATAGGGTTGTGGTACGAGTATCGGCATGGGAACGTCCCAAATGATTTTTTCTTCGACGATCATTTCTCCCGATGGAAATAAGAGTACGGGCGGTCTGATTTTTTGCGGCTCGGCGGATTTTCTTTCGATCGGTTCGGGACGCTGTTCGGAAAGTTCGAATCGTTTGTTTCCTCTTTCGGTCGGCATCCAGTCGGGAAACCGGCGGGGAAGAACGATTTCCTCAGCCTCGGCATCGCCGTTTGCTTTTTGGAGTCGGAGTCGTGCAAAAGTTCGGAGTTTGTCGACATCTTCCCCGGAAGACGGATTCGAACCGATCGGTCGGGTCGCGACCTCAAAGGCAAGGACGTTGATCGAGCGATCGATATCACCGGCCGTATCCCGTTCCAGGAGGGGCTGGACGTTTTCGCACAGAAAAACGAACAGACTCCACGGAGTGTCGTAGTCGTAAATGATGCGGTTTCCCTGGATTTTCGCACAGCGATTTTCGGGAGCCGTTGAAGGAACGACGCCGCCGTCTTTCGCCCACTGCAACGTAAAACGAACCGCCGACCCGAATTTCCAAACGCCTTCGGTGACGCCGTTTCGTACGGATAGCTCCTGTCCGTCGAATTGGAGCGATTGATCCAGTATGCGTTGGCAGCCGCATTCCGACGGATCGGCAAAACGATACTGAACGGAAACGATCAAATCGGGAAGCGTGTTCGGGCCTTGCAGTTTTCCGAAAAACAACGGTTTGATCGCGATCATCGTTTCGTGAAATCGAACATAATCCTCGGGCGTCACCCAATCGACAGGCGTTTTCGGAATGTCGGGAAGCAAGGTGTAAAAGGCACGGATCGCGTCAGGCGAAGCGGAAGGAGCCTTGGCAAAGTGTTCGGCGACGAAAGGAAAGCGTCCGGCGAGGTGTTGGTTGAAAAATTCTGCCGCCTTTTTCCATCGGGCGAAAAAGTCGAGTTCCGAGCGTTTGGCGTCTCCGATTCCGGCGGCGGCGTCTAATTCGTACATTTTTTGGTAAAACCAATTCGACGACGGCGAAAGAGGTTTTCGTTCAGGATTGAGCAACTCGATTTTCACGAAACGTTCCAACGTACCGAGAGGATCGTTCGGCGTGTGGGCTTCATGGAGATCGACGCCTTCACGAATGATTTTCCATCTCTCGATTCTCGCGGCATCGTCGCCGGACGAAGTAAAGCCGGATCGATTCGACAGGTAATTCATGATCGGGTCGATCCGGTTTTTCCAGTATTTCAACCGTTCCCGCCGCAGATTCAGGTAGACGTCGACTTCACCTTCCGTACCGATACCCAGCAGGGGCACGAGAACGGTGCCTTTGCCGTCCCATATCGCGAGAGTTTCACGGCTCGGTTCGTAAAGGCGATCTTTCGCGCATCGGGAATCGATGTCCTTGAGAATAGCCAATGCTTGTTGATCCGCGACTTCCGACAATTCCTCATATTGCCTTTTCGCGTCGGAACCGAACGATCGATAAATATCGAGAATCTCAATGATGCTCGACGCAACGTCACGAAAATTACCTTCCCCGGGCAACTCGATCGACGATCGTCGTTTGATTCGGCGTGAATCGGCGACCAGCCGGTGCATATTGTCGATCAACTGTTGACATGATTTGATTCTGGCAAGCGTGAACCGTGTCGGATCTTTATCGGCGAAGATCTTCTTGTAATGATCCGCCATCTGAAGCGCGTCATGCAAAAGGCGATTGTCCCATTCGATCGAGCCGGGATTACCGGCCAGCGGTACGACATGCACCTTTTCGACTTTTTTCATGAACGGCTCCGATCGCAATTGTGATAAAAGCACATTAAATTCCTGCAACCATGGAAGAGGAACCAGGGCATGTAATTTTTTCAGTTCAAAGAAATTGCCGTTTTGCTCCGACTGAAGCTTTTGAAGCCGTTCGAACTGTCGCCGTTTTTTCTCGTCGGATTTCATGTCCCACCGCGCGATATCCGACTCGTCCAGACAGGTTGTCGTTACGACTTTTTTGCGGAGCGGCAAATTCGAATCGTTATAAAGAGGGGCGGCGATCAATATCCAGTTGTAACGATCGTCGCCGAGACCGAGAAGACTTTGATTCGATAGGTTCCAATAATATTCCAAACGATCCGGATCAAGAGGAGCGTCCATGAGATTTGTCGTATCGTTCAACATTGATTCGACTTGCATCAACTGTCCGACGAGAACGTTATGGTCATGGATCTGCTCGTCGAATCGCTCCGTCAAATATTCGAATTTCGTTCGCGTCATTTCTTCGACGACGGAACGAGGCAATACGGCCGGAGTGGTTCCTTCTTTACGCCGTCGTGCTTTTCGATGATCCTCGACGACCGTTTTCAACAACGTTTCGGCGCCGTTGATTTTTCCGTCGAATAGTGCCGGCATCAATGATTCCGGCGTTCCGCAACAATGCCGCGTCAATTCGAGAAAATCACCGATGTTTCCGCTCTTCATCAAGGTCTCGTATCGACGATACATACCGAAAAACTCACCGGATTCCTTGACATGTTTTTCAAGCGTTTTGTATTCTTCCGTCTCCAAAGGAGCGAGCGGTATTTCGGGGGGCAATTCGACGGACGACCCTGTTTTCTTCGGCAGTGCGTAAAGATTTTCGGCTTTTCGCTTCAACTCCAAAGGAAGAATGACATTGACCGCGTCGTGATAAAAATCCTGTTGCCATGTCAATACGTCCGACGGCAGTTGCGAAAAATAACTGCTCGGAAAGAAAAGCGATTGCAAGTCTTTACCGCCGTCTTTTTTGGTTGTCAGGAACATTTCCGCGAGCAGATCGCCGATCTTCACCGAATCGTACGATCGGCGGTTTTCTCGTTTCAACTCCAATTGATAATCGTATACCGTGTCCCAGTTGTCGCCGAATTTGCGCAAAGACAACGCTTCGTCCTTCAACGTCGGCAGTTTCCAGAACATGCCGATCCCCCAAAGGATCAGTACTGAAATCGTCGCGACTTGCAGAATCCGAATATTTTTGTAGCGCGCCTGGAATAATCGTCGTATGGGAATCGCCAAGCTCGCCGCATCGGGGAGCCGCTCGTGCAGTGTCTTGGAAGCAAACACGAAACGGGATTTCTCGGCTTCCTTCGTTATCGTTCCACAAAAGGCGACTCCGCGAAAAACAAAGGGTTCATGATGAACCCCTCGGGTGAAAACGCGATTGCAAAATCGTACAAACCCCGGCTTGGATTGTTCCAGTTCGTCGGCGAGTAAAAAAAGATGTCGGGCTTCGTCGGCATCTTCGTGATGCTTGTCGGAAAAAAGCATGATTCGCGCCTGTTGCAACTTGACCGCGAACGACTCGGCCGCATCGTGCAGGGAATCGCCGTCCCATTCCGTACCATATCGGGAAGACGGACTCCAGTCGAGCGGATAGGCGGGAAGTTCCCCCGACTCTTCCGTTCGGTGTCCGGCGTATTCCCCGGCGAGTTCGGGAAAACCGGAAAACTTTTCCGTATCGTAAAAAAGCAAATGAACCGGCAATCGCATTCCGGTGATTTTCTGGAGCCGAACCAATTGATCGTGAAGCCTTGCGGCCGTTCGATCCGTGTCCCCGGTTTGACGGAGCGTTTCGACGGAAACGGACAGAACGACGCCGTCGACGGGACGCCGCGGACGTATACGAAGCAGTTCCTGAAACAGATCATCGTAGGCCCCTCGTTCCGTCGTACCGAGTCGTGTCAACGGTTCTTTCGGTACGACCAGGATTCCCCGGTCGTAGAGATGAAAATCGAGTTGAGTACCTTCGAGACGCTCGCCGCCGTGTTCCGCGAAAACGGTTTGCACCGACTCGGGAAGCGTGTCGCCCAGAACGAAAAACAACGAACTTTTTCGACCTTCATCGCCGAGATGTCTTTGCAGGAGTTTCAGGTCGTTACGAATCGACGTCTTGCCGTATTTCACACCGACCGTATTTTGCGATGATGATTCTCCCGATTCTTGATTCGACGGTTGCGCAGCACGAACCCGCCCACGACGCCAAAACAGCACGAAAGCTATAATCGTCACGAGAAACTGAAACAACACGATTCCGATCAGGACGATTGAAAGCCAATCGGGAAGAACCATGCCGAACATCAAAGGATGAACGATCATTCTCCTCCTTTCGTATCACGCGTTTCTCCGCCGTCGACAACGCTTTCCTTTTGAAATTCGCCGTTTTTTTTCTCCGCGTCGTACTTAAAAGTCGCATACGATCGGGCTGTCGCTTGATAGACGGCATCACGAACGGAAGCAACGGACGACTGCCAGAGAAAATGGGACAAAACCAACATTCCGAAAAAGGCGACAACCGCGAGAACATACCACGGTTTGACGGAAGGAATACCCGGCAAGACGACATTTTCCGTGGAAGGCTTGATTTCCTCTTCGCCGCGCTCCACGTGCAAGTCGCGAACGTCGATCATGCCTCGAATCCATGATCCCAAATCGTCACGATATCGATTCCATCGAGCCTCGTCCGCCGTATTTTCGGTCAATCGACCGTGAAATCCGAGCGCAAGCGAATCCAGGAGAATGATCGCCAACGGCAGATCGTTGCGCCGTCGCGATTCCAACAATCGATCGGCAATTTGATAAAACCGGTCACCGATCGTTCGGCTCTTGTAAAGCTGAAGTTCGAGCAGATTTTTCTTCCACCATTCCTTGCCCGCCCAATCATGTTTTTGCAGCAACTCATCGGCAAGGCCGCATTGAACGAGAAACGGCTCTTCGCCGAAAACATCGGCATAACGGCGCCGTTCATCCGAAAGAGGAGCGAGCAGTTCTTTTCGGAGGGATTCGAACGATTCCGGTTCTTGAAGCTTGCCCAACTCCGGTAATTTCCGCAACAGGAGGCAAACGAATCGTTGAAACAAACGCAACCTCGCATCATGGAACACGCTTTCCGGATCGGCGAACCGGGAAAGGATTTTTTTCATACATCCTCCCTCTTGCCGTTCGGCTCGGTCGGTTTTTCGGCATTCGAGAAATTCGACGTCGTTTCCGTCTTCGAACGAACGACGACAGGCGAATCGTCGATTCGGGATTCGGCGGCGGCTAAGAACGATCCGTTCGATTCCCGAACCGTTTGCAGCAGATAAACGGCGGCCGGGCGCGACATCCGTTCCGTTTCCGAAACGCCGACGATTCGAAGCGGCGCGTCGTTCGCCGGAGGCGAAGCGAGCGACACCTCCCAAAAGAGCATCCGTCTTGAGAGCGTGAACGATCCTTTGACGGAAGTCTTTTTTCGTTGCGCTCCGACGGAACGACGGAGAATGAGCGGTTCGATTTCGTCATCGAAACCGATGACCGCGTGTTCGAACCAGCGAACGGCTTTTTCCTCGTCGGCACCGGCACGCATCGCAACGCCGATCAGAACCGTTCCTTCCTTGGAAAGCCAACGTGAGGACAACGAGAAGTTTTCCTCCTCTTGAGAGAAAGGAATTTCACGGTGCCGGGTCGGAATCCGCAATTCCATTTCGAGTCGGATTTCTTCGACCAACCGGGTAAAACAGCGAAGCGGATCGTAGTGATCGAAATCGATCCGCTTCGGCGTCGTCAAATGTCCGATGCTGCAAATCGAGCCGGCGAGATTGGAAAGGGCGCCGAACAGCATCAGCGGGGAAACGCTTTCCGAGAACAGAAACGTTTCGAGCATCGGGAGATGCCCCATCAAGCCGGGCAGGATCAGGTGTGGCTCGAATCGACTGCCGTGATCCTGGCTGAACGTTTCTTCGTCACGGCGAATGAGCGAGGCGGCAAGATTGCGAACGGCGGTCACCAAATCGAGCAGCAGGGTGAAAATCCGACTGCCGCGACGGATGAGCAGTTGCGGCGGCTCGTAGTCGAGCAGGCAATATCCTTCGGGTCGAAAGACGGTACGGGCGATCGGCAGCGCGGCGAAGCGGCTCGGCGGATCACCGAGTTGGAGCGAGGGATTCGGTGCGAGAAGCGGAATCGGCTGCGCTTCTTCGGTGGAGGGTTCGATCAGCGAAAATTCGACGTCGCGGTGCCGCAGATTTTCGAAATCGTTGGTCGGATTCGACGAGGCGTGCGGCACGGTGAACCAAACGGTTTGAACGGCGTTCGGCGTTTCCTGTAATTTGTCCAGTTTGATTTCGAGAAGCGGTTCGGTGCGTTGAACGGGAACGGCGTCGCCGGTCGCGGGTTGGGAATAATGAACGTAAAGCCCGTCCGGCATGACGGCTTCGAGTTCCAGAATTCGTAACACGCCGGAACCGAGTTGCGACACGTCGAGTTGTTGCCGAATCACGCCCCAAGCGAGCGGCAAGGCGGCCGCAAACCGTTGAGCCAGCAGAAATTCGTTACGCCGGTCGGTGATCTGGTAATGAGCGGGAAGGAGAAACATCCCTTCATGCCACCGCACGGCGTATTCGGGTTTCCAGGATGTGTTGATGTTCATTATTTAGCCGGTACTCCGTGATTTAGCCGGTACGCCGTAATTTAACCGGTACTCCGGCATTCCTTTCGTCAAAAAACAGAAACACGTATCGATGATCGACGTTTCTCGGACGCGACTTGAACGAATGTATATTTCCGGTTTGCATTTCGTTTGCGTTTGAGCCGCGAAGCACGTTTTTCTACGGCACGGCGACGGTCGCCTGTCCCGGTTGCGTAATCTGAATGACGCCGCCCCAGGCACATATCAATTTCGAGGAATTGTTCAAAGCGGGCATGTTTCCGATGAGGACGGTCGGCGATCCGGGCGCCCAGGGCGTGACGGTGGCGGGCACGCAGGGAGCCGGAGTGAAGACACCGAGTTTTGCCGCCGTGGCCGCAATGACGACGGGATTGGAGGGAGCGTTGCACATGCCGAAGGTCGGCAGATTGACGATCGGTTTATTGTCCATAATATTCGCCGTAGGTGTTGTCGCCAAAACTCGATTGACCGGCAACACGACGAGCGGACACGGCGCCACGCCGAACGAACACTGACACAGCGCCCCCATCACGACAAGTTGTCCCATAAAGTCTCTCCCCATTTGGCCGGTACTCCGCGTATTTCCCGGTACTCCGCGTCTCACGAAATGATCATCTCAATTAATCTTCACCACCCCGCCCTTGACGGTAAGCATTCCGCCGCCGTCGACGGTGCCTTGGGCGGAGCCCTTTAAACTGAAGCCGGCGGTTCCCTGTAAATCGAGGTTCGCGCCCGCTTCGGCTTTCACGTCGGTTCCCCCTTTGAGAGCGAGAGCCGTTTTCGTTTCGATTTTCGCGTCCGTACCGGATTTCAGCGACGTTCCCTTGCCCGACTCCAGCGTCAGGGAGCCGTCGACCTTGATCGTCAGATTTCCCTTGACGACAAGCTCGTAATTTCCATCGACGTTTGAGGAAAAATCGCCCTTGATCTTCCGAGTCTCGTTGCCTTTTTCCAGCACGATGTTCCGGTTGCCATTTTTGAGCGTTAAACTGTCGTCGGCTTCACGGATCTCGGTTTTTCGTCCGTTTTCCACGTCGACGCGCAAGTCCTTTTGGGCGTGCAGGTAAAGCTCCTCGGAATCCTTTTTGTCCTCGAAGGAAATTTCGTTACCGGCGTTTCCCTGCTTGCTCGACCGGCTGCGGATGACGCTGCGGGTCGCATGGACAGGGAGTTCGTACGGCGGTTTGTTCTTCTCGTTGTACACCGTGCCGATGACGAGCGGCCGATCGGGATCGCCCCCTTCGAAACCAACCAACACCTCCTGCCCGATTCGCGGCAGAAAAACTGTGCCGTAATTGGAGCCGGCCCAACTTTGGGCGACGCGCACCCAGCAGGACGAATTTTCGTCATTCTTTCCGTCGCGGTCGAAGTAAAACTGGACTTTAATTCGGACGTGCTTGTCGGTTTCAATTTCTTCGCCGTTTTTGCCGACGACCAACGCGGGAATCGGCCCGCAAATCCGGGGCTTCGGCGTTTTCCGTTGCGGAATCGGAGCGACGGTCGCGGGGATCGCCTCTATTTCGGCACGGTAATGGTGCGGTGAAGCGTCGACGCTCATTTTCGTGACGACCCAGGCGGCGTTCACGTCTTCCCGGGGATGGCCGGTGATCTTGAAACGGAAACCGGGCGCGAGTCCCGAAGCGGAGGTGGTCGCCGTCAGGACTTTTTCGGTGGCCGTGAGCGATTGGAGCCGCCGGGCGGCCAGCGCTTCGCCGTCGGACTTGGTCGTGTAACCGCCGGGATATTCGTACATTTCGAGCGTTTTGTCACCGCCGGAGGCGAGCAGTTTCGTCGTCGGGGCCTCGAAATAATAATCGTTCACGGAAACTTTTCGGGAGACGATCCTTTGGGTGAGCGTGATGTCGCGGATTTCGTTTTTCGGCGTTTGGGAATAATTTTCGTAAACGTACGGAAGTACCGCCGCGCCGCCGGGAGCGTCCTCGAAAATATCGGCCTTGTTGCCAAGCACCATGGTCGCCTCGGTTTCGGTGTGTGTGAAGTAATAAAACACGCCCGCTTCTTCGAGCAGTCGGGAGACGAAATCGAAATCGGTCTCGTTGTACTGCACGACGTATTCCCGTTTCGGAAATGTTCCGCTGGTTTTGTCTTGGTATTTAATGTTCTCTTTTTTCAGCACCTCGCCGACGATTTCCAGTACGCTCTTTTTCTGGTAAACGGCACAATTTGACTTCAGCGTCAAAAGCCACAACCGCGGCCGGATTTCCAGCGTGTATTCAGTTCCCCGCAGTTTCGTCTGACCTTGCTTGATTTGCGTGTAAATCCCTGAAACGTACCGCTTCACTTTGCCATCCGATAGGACAAATATCAACGAAACGCTGTTGTCAATGTTTTTTTGGATGTCGAGTGAGGATTCCTTGCTGACAACACAAACTGTAAATGCAAACGGTTCGGCAACGAATTCTAATCCATCGCACGTTTCGAGTTCAAGTTGTTTTCCAAGTGGAGTTTTAATCATATTTGGCCTCCACTTGATCTGTTATTTTAGTACAGGGTGTAGTGTCGTAACTCCTGTCTTCTCTTTTTGATCGTGGAAATTCCATTATTAGAATGTGCAAAATGGAGTTGCGAAGCAATCTTACGGATGAATCATGTAAGAAACTGTCACTGAATGCTTTCGAGAAAAGCTTCAAATTCTTCATAATTATGTATTGGATTGTGTATATTGACAATCCTCACAAGTTCTTGCGCAATACGCATATTTCCGATATCACTATTTAAAAAACGCGTTGGGATCGATATTACGAATTGATCTAAAGAATCACCAATTAACGCAGTTTCACTCCTTTCATCATATTGCGATTGAGGACCTGTGATTCCAAACAAAAAGAGGGAGTGTGTTTTATTGTATCTGGCCACATGTCTCATCATTTTATCGGCTCTTGGTGTTCCTAAGTGAAGCCTCCCCGTGTTCCATATATTGCCTATTTTTTGTTGGGAAATATAAATCCTGTTCAGTATCTTATCATCACTATCCATGTAACCCATTGCAACTTCGAAATCACATGAAACGTAAATTGCATCCCAGTGTTGTTGGTCAACAGGGAATTTAGAATAAGCATTCTTTGTAACGGATCTGAACATTTTATCAGACTTAAGTTTGGATTTTGCGGCCCAAGCGTAAGCAACCCATCCTTGCCCTCGAATATATCTTTCAAGCTCTAAAAACATGTTAACTGAAATACCAACTGCGTTTGGCATATGAATACCATGCCATTTTTTTCTTATTGATGAGTTGTGAGATATCTGTTTCGTTTGGATAAAGGATTCCCAAATTTTTTTTCCGCTTGGCATCTGGCCTCCATATTCTCAATAGAATGAAATTGGTTTGAATTTTTGATACATGTCAACTTGTTGGAAACACCATGTCACACCGGTCGTCCGGAAGGTCACGGGTCGTTCACGCGTTGCTGAACTCGTGAGCCTTTTCGTTTTCGTCAATCCGGCTGTTGTTGTTGGAACGCATCGATGAACACCACACCGACGACGCTCGCGGTTGCCGAATTTCATACTCGACACCGTCGCCGAGGTAAAATCGTACCGCTTTTTTTAATGTCGTTACGTTTTCCATCCGCCGCTCCAATCGCAGCACGATTCCCGCCGATTGGTTCCAAAACCGACCGCCGAGCATCGCCGTTTCACCGAGCCGATGATTCGTCTTTCCCAATAACGTTCGATCCGATTTGTCGATTGTCAGCCAACGTCCCTGAAATTCCTCTACCGTACACGAAATTCCGAACATCGTCGTCACGATTTTTTCCAGTCTCGACGCCGTTTTCCGTACGTTCGCCAACAATGCCGCGAACGGCAGCCAGCGGACGTGTTCCTTTTCGTGCAACCCTTCCGTCAACAATCCTGAGACAGCGTACAGATAATCCGCGAACTCCGTTTCCGCCGGATTCTTTTCTACTCCGCAGCCTGGTCGCATCGGCGCCACCGCATCATAGTACAGCGATACGAGCCGATGATTGAATATGTCCAAAAAGTCCCGCAACGCCGTGTCGCCCCGCTTCACCCGATCAAGAACCAGCTCCGTGATCGGCGGCGGCAACGGTCCGTGCGGCCCGGCCAGTCCCAAAAAATTCACCGACAATTTTTTCTCGTCCGGTCGCCATTCCTGCACGTCGCTTGCCGGAAACCCCTGCGAAACATTCGCCGCGAACCGATAATTTTCATTACGCAACAGTTTCACCGACTGCCAGAAGTCGAACCGCCACGGCTCTTCACGGAACCGGTCGGTCAAATTCCTGTTGTTTCGGGCTTGGGTGATCATGTTACAATTTCGGACGCAGACCGAAGTTCGGTTTCCATTGTTTGCGTAACTCGTTGCCGATTATGTTTTTCCACGTCAGTTCGGTCGGCGTATTGATCCCGACGTACAAACGGAAAAATTGGTTCATCACTTCGGCGAACAGGTACGCGCTGCCGCCGGTGAAATACGTTTCGTCAAGCGTCATTTCGATGCCGATTCCCTGCACGAACCCCCGCCACGGAACCTTGCCCATGCGACGGATGATCGGCGTTGTTTGCATTCCATACAGTCCCTGTAATTGCCGTTGCGCCGCCAAGTTGTCCCTCGGAACATACAGCCGCAGGATATCTCGTAACGCCGCCGCGCCTTCGTTTCCTTCGAGCGAAAGATGATTGAGCGAAAGATGCGAAATCAGCATCCACAACGTTTCACCGTCCATCGGCGGCGTCTGCGCGGCCGTCGGTTTGACGAGCAACGAAATCAATCGGCATGGTAATTCCGTATCGCTTCGCAACAACGTTCCTTCCGGTGCTTCCGACGCCCGATTCCGGTTCGTGCAGAGAATCCGTGCGAAAACCGTTCGCGATTCCACACGATCCGGTCGGAATGCCGCATCGACGAACCTCATCCAGACATCCGTTCCCGGCACTCCCGCCGATGACGGGGTTCGCTCCGTGATCCAATACGATTTCGACCGCTTTTCCTTCGATTCCGTACGGGAAAATATCGGCGAAAAAAACGGTTCGATCGGCAAGGTGTCGCCGTTCTCCGGATCGATCATCGACACCGATTCGACCGTGTGAATTTCCGTACTTTCGTTCCGTCGTGCATCGGCCAGAAGACGGTATTCGCTCCGTGTTTCGTCGAGGTCGATCGGCTCCGAGATTTTTGGGAACAGATTGACCACCGGCGTCGTGTGGAGTCGGAACATTTCCGGCGCGACGTCGATTCCGTCGGGCGTCCAATTCAAGGGAATCAGCAAGTCGAGTTTTCGTAACGGAGCGTTCCGTGTCAACTCTTGGAGATGCTCCATTAAATTCATCGTTAATTCCAAAAACAGGAAACGTTCCGGAAACGCGAAATACTCCTGCACTAACTGGTATGCAGGCAAAGCGTACAGCGACTGCGGTAGGACGAATTCTTCCGGGGACAAGCCGATGGGGCGGATCGCATTCTTGCCCAGCGCAACGGGAGCGTTTTCGTTGCAGATTTCCGAGTCCGGATTGAACAAGCCCACGTCGAGACGATGCAAGAGCAATTTGTCATACAAAGCGAACGTATCGAACCTATTTCCGTGCAAAAAAATCCGGACCGTACGAATGTCGCATTCTTCCAACGAAGAAGTCGGCGATTCCAATTGCAAACGAAGCACGGACAAGGCCGCTCGACCTTCCCCGGAAAATACGTAACTGTTTCCCTGTCGGAATTCGGCACACGTCAATCGAATCGGATAAAGCGTCACCGGCCAGGCGGTACGCCATTTCAGCGTCAGTTCGTCGCCGCCCCGTGATGTTTCGCCGGAACATTCGAGCGACGTACCTTGCGCTACGGTAATTCCGCCCGCCAATTCCGGACGGTTCATGTCCGGTCGGAATTCGGCAATGCTCATCGACGGAACCGGAGCGGTGAAATTCGGATACAGCGTTCCAAGCAACGTTGCGGAAACTTGAGGAATCCGCGAGTCGATCGTATGCCGTATTCGCCCGGTCAGCCAGGCGAACGATTCGATCAACCGCTCGGTAAACGGATCCGGCGTGACGTCCGCTCCAAGCTCAAGCCGACCGGCGATACCGGGATATTGTCTCGCAAATTCGACCCCCGCTTTACGGAGGTACGATAATTCGCCCTGATAATATTCCCGGAGTCGGTGTGCGTTGTCTTGCGTATTCATGCCAGTCTTTCGAACTTCAGCACTTCGTCTGATGATGATCCATCCGATGTTCCATCCGGGGGTTACGGCGGAGTACCGCCTTCACCCCCGGCTCTTTTTGTCATTTGTTTCGCACACTTCCTAAGCGTGGAACAGGCCGTCCTCGTCGCGTATCACTCCGAATGAAACAATTTCTCCTTCCTCGAAACCATGAAGCTCCGCTTCAATGACGATGCCCTTGCGAAACTTTTTCGAGGCGATGTTCCGGCCCGTCGCATCGCCGGATCGACCGAATCCGAAAAACGGATTGGCCGACGCATTCGATCGATCCCCCGGAGCGTCCCTCAAGGAATGCTGCGGCGACGTGGTCGTGAGATCGACGGTTTTGATCGATACGTTTTTCAAACGAGGTTCAAACACTTCGATCGTTCTTTTCACTTCCTCTTCAAGTCGGTCGTCTCCGATGTCGGGCAAGCCGTAATCGAGGACGGTCAACGCCGTTTCGGAATCCGTCCTGCATCTCCGTCGTGTGTTCAGGAGCCAAAGCAGATCGCGGAAAATGATCTTGCGATAATCAAATGGATGATCGTAAGACGGAGCTTCGATCAGACGATCCAAGAGCGGAGAAATCATCAGCCTTACTTTCCGTCAAGTTTGCCGGCGGCTAAATCGTAGCTCGCGGCGGCGGTACCTGCATCTCCGCCTTCAACTTTTTGCTTTTTATAAGACACTTCGATTTTCGAGTAATTCATCGAAAACGTTTCACCGGGCAGGTCTCCGCCGCCGGAGACGTTATAGTTGGAAATCACGACGTTGCTCAGCGTGATCGTCAAGTAGGCGAGCATATCCTTTCCGTCACTTCGGCAAAGGGTCAATACCGCATCCTTGATCGTCTTACCTTCCCAAAGAGCCTGACAGATCGGCGGCGAGGCAATGTCATAGCGTTTGGAAAACGACAACTCGGAACAGTGCGGTCTGGACGTCGTTCCGCCGCCTTCCGAACTTCGCAGTGCCGAAGTCGGCTGTGAAAAACCGGTTGAAAACGAATAAATCTCGATCTGATCCTTGTATTTTTCAAGGACGCACTCTCCCTTGATGCCGTCGATCTTCAAAAACATGCTTTGCATGGATCACTCCGATTTGTTGTTCGATTTTGTCGATTTGGTCTTGTCATGCTTCACCGTCATTGCGCCGGAGTACCGGCTCCATTCCGGCTGTTGTCAACGGAACCCACGTGAGCTCACGCGACCGGCGGCGGTAGTTCGGCAACGAGCCGGATGCTGACGGTCAGTTCCTCCATCTGAAAATGAGGACGCAGAAAAACGACGGCTTTATACACGCCCGGTTTGCCCGGCACGTCGGTGACGTCGATTCGTGCTTCTCGAAGAGGGTATTTCGCTTTGACATCCTGCGGAGCGTCGTCGGTGAGGAGCACATAATTGGCAATCCAATTGTTCAGGAAAGTGGAAACGTTTTCCGCCGTCATGAAACTACCGACCTTATCGCGCATGATCGCTTTCACATAGTGAGCAAATCGTGAAGCATTAAGCAGATACGGCAGGATCGCCGAAAGTCGTGCATTGGCGTTCGCGGCGTCGAGATTGTAAATCGGCGGCTTGTTCGTCGTTTGACCGCCGAAAAATGCGGCGTAGTCGGTTCCCTTACAATAAACCAAGGGCAGGAAACCGAGCTTCGACAATTCGTTTTCACGTCGATCCGTGATCGCGAGTTCCGTCGGGCACTTGACGACCGTTTCGCCGTCGTCGGTTTTGAACGTATGCGTCGCCAGACCGCGAACATCGCCGCCGCCTTCCAAGCCGCGGATTGCCGCCGTCCAACGATGTTTCGCAAAAGCCGCCGTAATTCGTTCCGCCAAAGCCCAGCAGGCATTGCCCCAGAGATATTTGTGATGAAATTTGCCGTCGACATCTTCCTGGAAATCGAATTCCTCGACCGGACTGGTTGCCGGACCGTAGGGAAGCCGCATCAAAATATGCGGCAGGCAAAGCGTGATGTAACGGGAATCCTCGCTTTCACGGAACGAACGCCATTTGATCAATTCGGAACTTTCGAACAGTTTCGTCAGATCGCGGGGATTGGCTAATTCCGCAAAGCTTTCCATGTCAAACAGTTTCGGCGAAGCGGCAAGCAGCGCCGGAGCGTGCGCGGAAGCGGCGACCTCGGCGATTTTCTCCATCAACTTCATTTCCTTCGGATGCCGACCGAATTCGAAATCGACGAGCAAACAACTGTATGGAGCGCCGCCGAAGGTTCCGTATTCCTCTTCGTACACTTTTTTGAACAGTTGGCTCTGGTCGAACTCGACCGCTTTTTCCAAGTCGGCCTGCAATTCGTCACGGGAAACGTTGAAGAGCCGAAGTTTGAGCGATTCGCCGGTTTCCGTTTGCGTCACGAGATAATGCAAGCCTCGCCAGGAACCTTCGAGCCGCTGAAATTCCGGAGCGTGCATGATCTCGTTCAATTGTTCGGAGAGCATCACGTCGATTTCCTTGATCCGCTGCATGATTTGCGCAATCACATCGATCAAGGCGTTCGGATTTTCCGGCTGTTTGATTCGGCCCGCCTGAACCTGGCCCGACCACTCGGCCAGCATTTTCTTCGCGTAAGGAACCTGTGAAGGGTCTTTCACCATCTTCGCCTTCACGAGAATGTGTTGCAGGAATTCGGAACCATCGCCCGGTTCCGCCGGTTCTTTTCCTTCCTCGATCGGTTCCAGCGAGGCTTTCGTTTCTTCGTGAAGCTGTTTGACTTTCGCTTCATCCTTCAACATCGCCTGAAATTCCGCTTCCAAGGCGTCGTTGCCGTCGACCTTGGCCGCCAGATCGACCAGACGCTGCCGTGAGGCAAAGAGTTCCGTCATCGCCGGCACCCGTTTGACGACCGCGATGGGCGAGAAATCGTCCATCGACGCGAAATCGAGCGAAACACCGAACATCGGCGTTCCCTCGGACGTTTCGGTTCCTTCAGCGGCAGGCTCCGTTGTTTCCGCAGACGTCGAAGACTCCGCGAGTTTTTTCGCAACACGTAAATCGAGGTGCGGTCGACACGCTTTCAAAACGTCGTTGATGTTGTCGCGGTCGATGTTGACGAATTTTCGTTCTTTTAAGGGGCCGAACGATTCGACTCGTTTTCCGGAAAAATCGCCGAGAATTCCCATGACGAAGGGGAGCTGTTTCATGACGATCGCTCCGCCGATCTCGACATCGTAGGTAATTTGTACGCGAGGCGGACGAACCCGGCTGATTTTGTGCTGAATACTCTCTGGCATTGATTTTTCTCCTAAGAAAAACGCGAGCACCTGTCTTGTGCAATCGGCAAATTTTGCCCTCTTTCTCTTTTTTATCCATTCATCCCGTTTTAGTCAATAGGTATAAACGGGGTTGTTACAAGAAATGTACTTTATCCCTGAATCGTGTATTTTTTTCCGATAACGAGATGAATGTCATTGATCGTTTTCGCTCAAACCCACGAATCAACGGGGTGAAAAAATGGAAGGCGAAAACATCGGTGCGTTACGAAAAAGAAAACGACGTTTCGGGAAAAATTTTTTTATCACCTTTTTTCTCGGGAACGTCCGAAGTGAACGTTGGTGGTCCAGGCAATCGACGTTTTCACGAGCTTTTCGGCGGGAAATTTTCACAAACCACAATGACTTCCTCTTTTCGCCTCTCCAGCATCATCCTCTTTGCGGCAGTTCTTTGGGAAGTCGCCGGTTGCGCCGTCGTCCAGGAACGATCCCGGGGCTCGACTGATCTTCGTACGCGCATGACGCGAAAGGTTCGTGTCAACGTCGCCCTTCCACCGGAGGGTAATGCGAAAACGGCCGTCGCCGTCGATTTTCTGACGGTTCACGACAAGGCTTTGGCCGAGTTGTTGATGGAAACCGATGCAAAAACGTGGTTTACGACGAAGAATCAAATCAAGAACGATTTCACGGCTGGTGAAGCGTTCGATCTGGAAGAACGGGAATACGCTCCCGGTTCCGTTGTTCCGGTGATCGCACTTCCTTGGCGTAATCGGAAGACGGTTTTGTTCATCTTTGCGGACTATCAGGCTCCGGGAGTCCATCGCTATCGGGCGACCAAGCGGGAAGAACTCCAGCTTTCTCTTGGTGAAAAAGAATTCGAGGTCAAAAATAGCATATCGAAAAGAGCTGGGGGTGTAGGCGGTACTCCACCGTAGCCCCGGATGAAACCAAAAAAAGATGTTGTACAATTCGATAGTTTATTTTGACCGGTCCCTTTGTAGTTCAAACTCTTGCTGCTGGACTCTCCCATGGGGGAATTTTTGAATTTAAATCTTTGTTCTATTTCGTTTCACGGAACACCTCATACGACTTCCTGTGCTGGAGCGATTGGTGCGGTCGTTCCTCGTGGTAAAAACGGAAATAACGATCCAATCGTCCCTCCAGTTCACAGACACTCTCGTAACTGTTCAAATACACCTCCTCATACTTCACGCTCCGCCACAGCCGCTCGATAAACACGTTGTCCAACGCACGGCCCCTGCCTGTCCAGGCTTACAGGAGCTTCCGCTCCGGCGTGCTGGGGCGCCGGACTTGCCGCACGAAAAGTAAACGGCTGTATTTTTGGTTCGAAAATATAACCGTTGCGATATGTGTTCGGAGGTGAGGATCAGGAGCGTTCACCGCCCGTCCGGATCGGACCGACTATCCGAACGGAAATTTATCATCGGTGCGGCAGCACCAGACGCCTGGACGGCAGGTCCCCGTTCGTGAAGCCGGTGATCATTCGCGGCAAAAAGCGACGAAGGATCGGGAGGCTGGTGGAACGAGAGAATATCGCAACTGGAAAAAAGCGGATGGGATATTTACGAACTGAAGACGAAAGT
>JAVBQW010000156.1:0-15371 GCA_031548665.1 Thermoguttaceae bacterium | reverse complement strand
TAATGATCTGAGAAAGCGCAATATACCCAAGATACGGAATACGCAAAATTTAACGTCGAAAGTGTCAACGGTCAAGGGGAACGTGTTCGCGGTCCCACGACTCGCAGGCGTGCCGGCAAAAGAGGAAAAGAGAGCGTCGCCTTGTGAAACAACGGGAAAACGGTATAATAAGGATTGTTTTTCCACTCCGACATTTTGCTGCGTGAACCATGAAAAAAGTGAGAAAACCAACGGCTTCCGCTGTTCCGTCGGGTCCGGTGAGACTCGGCGACGTGTTGCCCCAGTTGATCGCCCGGTATGGCATTCAGCGGCGACGGAATGTCGAACAAATCGACGCCGCTTGGAAAACGGCGGTCGGGCCGCCCTTTGACGCCGTGTCCCGGGTCGTCGGATTGAGTCGGGGAACACTCGAAATTTCCGTTCCGCACACCGCGTTCGTTCAAGAACTTTCCTTTCGGCAGAAAGAGTTGCTCCGAGCGATGCAAACCGCCCTGCCGGAAGAAACAATCAAAAAAATCAAATTTTCCGTCTAAACATGAAAGAACAAACGATTTCGCAACGTCAACTTTTGGTCGATTTCGTGGTCGACCGTTCCTCGTTCGCAACGCAAACATTGTTGGTCCTCGGCGGCTCGTTGCTTTTAACCGCTTCGGCGAAGGTCGCGATTCCGATCGGCCCGGTTCCGATGACGTTCCAGACGCTCGCCGTGCTGCTGCTCGGCGTGATGTTGGGTCGAAAACTCGGAACGCTCGCGGTGCTGACGTATCTCGTTCAGGGCCTTTGCGGTCTGCCGGTTTTCACGGCGACGTTCACGGGAGCGACGGCCGGATATCTGTTCGGAATGCTCCCCGCCGTGTGGATCGCCGGATTCGCTGCCGAACGGGGGAAGGACCGCAATTTCTGGACGGTTTTGCCGTTCTTGGCGATTGCCCATCAAACGATCTTCGTGTTCGGCGTGCTCTGGTTGAGCGTGGTGCTCGGAAGTTGGGAACAGGGATTTACGTTCGGATATTTGCCGTTCTTCGGTTTCGACATCGCGAAATTCGTCGCCGCCTCGGCAATCGTCGCCGCGATGTGGAATGGACAACGTTAATTTTTTTAATACGAAACATACGAAAGAACGAAATAGACGAAAATTTCGTTTGTTTCGTCTTTTCGTCTGTTTCGTATTCTCGTATTTACAAAGAGTATAATCCATGAAACGCATCCTTCTCGCCGTTTTGTTGCTGACGCTGGCTTTCGTCCCGTTCGCTGCCGCAGAAAAACCCGCTTTGCCGACGCCGGTGATTCCGGACGGTTTGGGGTACAACATCCATTTCACGGACGCCCGGCCCGGCGAGATGGAAATGATCGCCGACTCCGGCGCAACGATTATCCGCATGGACTTTGGCTGGGCGCACACGGAAAAAGAAAAAGAAAAATACGATTTCTCGGCGTTCGAACGCTTGACGGACGCCCTCGAAAAGCACGGTATGCGGCCGCTGTACATTTTGGATTACTCGAACAAATTTTATGATGAAGGGCTCTCACCATACACCGAGGAAGGTCGTAAGGCCTTTGGAAAGTGGGCGGCGACGGCTGCCGTGCATTTCAAGGGACGAAAAATCCTGTGGGAAATGTACAACGAGCCGAACATCGGTTTCTGGAAGCCGAAGCCGAATCCGGACGATTATATCAAGTTGGCCCTCGAAGTCGGCAAGACGTTGCGGGAAGCGGCTCCGGACGAACTGTACATCGGCCCGGCGACGTCGCAGATCGACATGGACTTTCTGGAAAAGTGTTTCAAGGCGGGCTTGTTGGAATACTGGGACGCCGTCTCGGTGCATCCTTACCGTCACGGAAAGGGCCCGGAAACGGTCGTCGCCGAATACGCCAAATTACGTTACATGATCGATAAATACGCCCCCCAAAGAGCCCCGAGTGCAGCGGAGCGGAACTCGGGGGTTGCCCCTGTGAAAAAGCACATTCCGATCCTCTCCGCCGAATGGGGATACTCGTCGATTTGGGAATACAGCGACGAGACGATGCAGGGCAAACTGTTGCCGCGTCAATGGATGACGAATTTGGCGTGCGACGTTCCGGTCTCGATCTGGTACGACTGGCACGACGACGGCACCGACCCGAAGGAAAAAGAACACCATTTCGGTACGGTTAATTTCCCATACAAAAAGGATCAAAAGCCTGTGTATGATCCGAAGCCGGCGTACATCGCGGCGAAGACGTTCAACGAAACGTTCAAGGGTTTTCAGTACAACAAACGGATCTGGACCGGCGACGACGAAGTATTCGTGTTCGTATTTAATCGGAGCCCGCAGCGTAAGCAAGGGACTGTGCGTGAGTCCCTCGCTGACGCGTCGGGCTCTGTAAAACTCGCCGCATGGACGACGTCGAAGGAACCGAAAACGATCACGATTCCGTCCGTTCCCGGCAAGTTCGCCGCCGTGTCGTACCTCGGTGAAAAACTTCCTGATTTGACCGCCGACAAAGACGGTCTCAAACTGACGGTCTCCGACGGCCCGATTTACTTGACCCCTATCAATCAACAAGACGAATTCTGGAAAAAGTTGGCCGATTTGGAATCGTTGCCGCTTGTGTCGATGGGTTCCTCGATACAGCTTCGTTCACCAAAACAGGACGGAGGTGCGACCTTGCCGGAATCCGCGGACCGCTTGGCTCCATTTAGTGTCTATATTCATGGCGTTGATATTCAAGGCGTGATGATCGTCCAAAATACGGTCCTGAAAGCTTCGAATCCGGTTCGTATCGGCTTGCCGATTCCGCAAAAGACCGAGCTTGTTTTTTCCGTCGACAATGAAAGCGGCGACATGCTTCCCGACGAAGTCATTACGTTCAAACAATGCGAAGGAATTGTGCTTGCCAAGACGGTTCACACGTTGAGTTTGAAGCAAGGCGAAAAGGAAAAAATCATTCGCCTGCCTTTGAAATCCACCGTAAACGGCGAGTATAAGTTCGCCGTCTGGACTTCGTCGTGTCCTGATTTGTTTCCGTTGCGCACGATGCGTCTTAACGACGATTTCACGAAGTACGACACGGAGTCGCTGAACAAGGCGTGGGGAATCCATCCGGACGGCGACAAGAACGTGAAATCGGAACAGAAAATCGAGTCGACGGAAACCGGACTCGTGAAGATTACGTACAAATTCGACGACGGCTGGAAATTCGTTCGGCTCGCTCCAAAGAACAACGAGCTGCGCAAAATCGAGGGGAAGCCGAAGGAACTCGGCGTCCGCGTGGAAGGGGACGGCAGCGGCAACAGCGTGAATCTACGGTTCACGGATTCGACCGGCCAAACGTTCCAGGTTCACGGCGGTCGGCTGACGGAGAAGAAATCGTACTTTTTCACGTTCCCGCTGGACGGCGTCGGCGCCGGACACTGGGGCGGCAAGAACGACGGCAAGATCACGTACCCGATCCGCTTCGACTCGATCCTGATCGACGGCACTCGCAAAGCCTGTGGTCCGTACAGCGCCGAAGTCTCCTCGATGGTCCTGATCTACGAATAAACACGCAACAACGAGCCGGGACCTGTGGTCCCGACCGAACCCGAACACGTCAATGAATATTATTTCCACGCAATACGCACAAGGCCGGCTTTCCGAGCTTCTCGGCGAGGTTTCGCGGACACACATTCCGATCGAGATCGACGACGAGCGGCATCCGGGCGTGTTGGTTTCCGCCGACGATTGGCGGTCGATTCAGGAAACGCTGTATCTCCTTTCGGTTCCCGGCATGCGCGAGTCGATCCGGGAAGGAATCCAAACGCCGCTTGACGAATGTTCGGAAAACGTGTGGTCGGAGGACGATCGATGAGTTGGTCGATCCTGTTTACGAAACAAGCCCAAAAGGACGCCAAGAGAATCGAACAGGCCGGTTTGAAAGAGAAGGTACAGGGATTGTTGAAAATCCTCGGTGAGAATCCGTTCCAGAATCCACCGCCGTACGAAAAACTGGTCGGCGACCTCGACGGAGCGTATTTGCGGCGGATCAACGTTCAACATCGGCTCGTGTACCAGGTTTTGCAAGAGCAACGAACGGTCAAAGTTCTCCGCCTGTGGACGCATTACGAATAAACGCGCAACAAAAGAGCCGGGGACGAAGGTGTACTCACCGCAGTCCCCGGACCGAACCCGAACACGGTAATGAATCTTAAAAGTGTAACACTGGGGGCTTCCGGATTGCCGGCCGTGCTTTTTATTTTGTGGTGCCTTGTTTCTTTTTTATATGAAGGAGGCGTCAGTTTGCCCAATGTAGGAAGTGCAATTGTTTGTGGAGCCTGGTTTGCGTGGCCCTTGATTTTGTATTGCGTTACTGCATGTTTTATGCAAAAAAAACAAACGTTATATCTCTTGCTTGCACTATCGGTCCTCTATATCTGTTGGATCATGGCCGGTTGTACATTCAACGGCCAAAATCCTTGGGGACCTTTTTTTATTCCCATCGCATCCGTTTTCACTCTCGGTCCGTTTTGGCTCCTTGCCTTGATCATTGATGCTTGGCCGAAACAGGCAACGGAGCCCGACACGTCAGCGAGGGACTGTACCCGCCCCCCTCGCTGACGCGTCGGGCTCTGTAATAATCATCCCATAAACCACGAATCACCCTTAACCCATAGTTACGATGAGTACGAACGAAGAATACAAATTCGATCCCACGCCGCATGCCAACGCGGAGTACACCGCGAAGGACCTGGAGCACCTCTCCGACCAGGAACACGTACGGAAACGACCCGCCATGTACATCGGCGACACGACCAGCCGCGGCTTGCACCATCTCGTCAACGAAGTCGTCGACAACTCCATCGACGAAGCGATGGCCGGGTTCGCGACCACCGTTACCGTACAAATAAACAACGACGGCTCCGTGACCGTCGAAGACGACGGACGCGGTATTCCCGTCGACTTCCACGAGGACCTGCAAAAGTCGACACTTGAAGGCGTAATGACCGTTCTCAAATTCGGCGGCAAGTTCTCCAAAGGGGCGTATCAGACCTCCGGCGGTCTGCACGGCGTCGGCGTGACCGTCGTCAACTTTCTCTCCGAATGGTGCGAAGTCGACGTCAGCCGCGACGGACTCGTCTACCACCAGGAATACGAACTCGGTATTCCGACCACGGAAGTTACGAAAACCGGCAAGTCGGATCGGCGCGGTACGAAAACGACCTTCATGCCCGATGAGTCGATCTTTCCCGACCGAAAATTCGATTACAATATTTTGTTCCGCCGTTTGCAGGATCTCGCGTTCCTCAACCAGGGCGTTCGGATCATCCTCCGCGACGCTCGGACCGCCGCCGAAGACGTGTTTTTGTACAAAGACGGACTCGTCGATTTCGTCAACAACCTCAATCGGGCGACCGAGCCGATTCACAAGGAAGTCATCCATATCACGCAGGACGTCGAAGGCGTGACCGTCGACCTCGCGCTGCAGTACACGGTCGAATATACCGAAAACGTACGGTCGTACGTCAACAACATCCACACGATCGAAGGGGGAACGCATCTCTCCGGTTTTCGTACCGCTTTGACCCGCACGCTGAACAACTACGGCAAGAACCAGAACATGTTCAAGGAAAAGGTTCCGGTTCCGCAAGGCGAAGACTTCCGTGAAGGGCTCACGGCGGTCCTTTCCGTACGGGTTCCGAATCCGCGATTCGAAGGCCAGACGAAAACGAAGCTCGGCAACAGCGAAGTCGAAGGAATCGTGAACTCCGTCGTCGGCGAAGCGCTCGCCAAGTTTTTGGAAGAGAATCCGAAGACGGCCCAGGTCATCGTCAAGAAGGGGATCGTCGCCGCCGAAGCCCGGGAAAGCGCACGGAAAGCCCGCGCCTTGGTTCGCGAACGAAAAGGCGCCCTTTCCTTCGGCGGCCTGCCCGGCAAATTGCGGGACTGTTCGAGCAAGGAAGTCGACAAATGCGAACTCTACCTCGTCGAAGGGGACTCCGCCGGCGGCAGCGCCGAAGGCGGCCGGACCCGTGAATATCAGGCGATTCTCCCGCTCCGGGGCAAGATCATCAACGCCTACAAAGCCCGGGAAGACAAGGTCTTGGCGAACGAGGAAGTCCGCAGCATGATCGCCGCCCTCGGCAGCGGGATCGGCGAGGAAGTTGATCTCGCCAAACGCCGTTACGGAAAAATCGTCATCATGACCGATGCCGACGTCGACGGTTCCCATATTCGTACTCTTTTGCTGACGTTCTTCTACCGGCAAATGTACGATTTGGTCAAGGCGGGACACGTCTTCATCGCCTGTCCGCCGCTGTACCGGATTCGCCGCAAGGGACACAAGGACGATTACATCCAGACCGACGAGGAGATGCGCAAGATCCTGCTCGACCTCGGCTTGAAGGACGCCGTGTTCGATCCGTTGGACGGCCGGACCTTCGAAGGGGAGTCGATGGAAAAACTCAGCAAGACGCTCGCCGCGCTGGAAGAGTCGATTCTCGCGTTGGAGCGTCGCGGCATCAGTTTGCGGGAACACGCCTTGCGGCAAGATCCCGTGACGGCGAAGCTCCCGATTTTTCACGTTTATTACGACAAGCACGACGAATGGTTCCGTGATCGCGGCGAACTCGACAAATACATAACGAAAATCAACGAGGAAGCCGGCGGTGAAGCGGCGCTCGGCGACGACGGGCAAAACGGCAACGGAAATCACGACGACACGCAACCGAAATTGCGGATCGTCGAACTGCACGAAGTCCGGACGATGAACAAGCAACTCGTCGAGTTGCGCGAAATGGGTTTCGAAATCGACGCCCTGATGCCGATCGAACGGACCGGTTCCGACACGTCACGCTATTACCTCCGGCGCGGCGATTCGTCGCAGGGACTCGAAGACTTGCGGGAACTGCTCGCTTCGGTTCGCAGCGGCGGCCAAAAAGGCATGCAGGTTACGCGATTCAAAGGTCTCGGCGAAATGGACGCCGAGGAATTACGTGACACGACGCTCAACATGACGAACCGGACGTTGATCCAAGTTACGATGGAAGATGCTTCCGCCGCCGACGATTTGTTCCGTATCCTGATGGGCGACAAGGTTGAACCACGACGCGAGTTCATCGAAAAACATGCGCTGGAAGTCAGGAATCTCGACGTGTAATTCAAGAGCCGGGGGTGTAGGCGTACTCGCCGTAGCCCCCGGATGGTTGATGTTTTCGAAAAGATCACGCATCCGGGGGCTTACACCCCCGGCTCATAGAAAATTTTTCCATGAGCGAACAGTATTACCTCGATCCGGCGTGTTCGACAATCGCGGGCTCCGAAGCGGTGCTCGGAGGCGACGACGCGCATCACTTCGTCCGCGTGATGCGAGGAAAAATCGGCGACGAAATCCGACTCTTCGACGGCAAAGGACTTTCCTACCGCAGCGTCGTCGAGACGATTACCAAGTCGGGGATCCGCGTAAAGATTCTTGAAACGGATTCGACGTCGACCGAAAGCCCGGTCCGACTGACGATCGCGACCGCGTTGCCGAAGGGCGACCGACAGAAATTTTTGGTCGAAAAACTCACCGAACTCGGCGTCGCCCGTTTAATTCCGTTGCACTGCGAACGCGGCGTCTCCAAGGTCGACGCCGGAGTTCTTGAAAGGCTGCGGCGGCAAGTCGTCGAAGCGTCGAAACAGTCGCGGCGGACCGTTCTCATGGAAATCGACACGGAAAAGTCCCTGCAAGAGCTCGGTGATTTTACGGGACGAAAATTTTTGCCGCATCCGGTTGCCGAGGGCGATCTCGGACAGACGACGTTTTCCGCGGACTTTTTCGAGCACGTCGACAACGAAGTTCTCGTCGCCGTCGGACCGGAAGGCGGGTTCACGCAAACGGAAACGGTAATCGCTTTGAAACAAGGATTTGTCCCGGTCGATCTCGGACCGCGAATTTTACGTACGGAGACGGCTTGTTTCGCGATTGCTTCAATGTTGCTCCTGGGTTCGCGCGTCGCAGGGCGACGCGGCTAACGGAACGTGATAAACAAGGAAACAATCCCATGAACCGACAACAGATTTATACGCTCCTGATCGCGATTTCCGCCGCGTTGATTCTTGGACGAATTGTCGCCATCGATCGCTTCGACAGCCAGCAGCTCCAGACTTATCGGCTGCTGCAGATTCCGTCGATCTTGAAAGCCAAGGAGGAACGGCTCCGGCAGCAGTCCTCCGACGACGAAACGATTGCCGCCGAGCTCGACAAAACCCGTCGAGACCTCGAACGCAACGCGACGCTCGAAAGTCCCATGCTCAGCGGCAACGACCGTAGTCGTTGGTGTACGATCCGCGCGCTCGTCGAACCCGATCTCCGCGTCGTTCGAACCGTAACGAAAAAAGACGGTTCGCAGCGCAACGAATATGTTTGGTACGCGATCGATCACGTCCAAACCCGCAAAGGTTGGGATACGATCGATATGTGCAAGCACGAGTTGCCCGACCAGCCGGGACCGGCGTATCTTTATTCGACGAAACCGCCGCTGCTGCCGACCTTGATGGCGATTCCCTACGCCGCGATCTATTGGGGCAGCGGCCAACGAATTTCGCTCGAAAACGAACCATACCTCGTCGTCCGGTCGATGCTCGTCCTGCTCAATTTGATTCCGCTCGTTTTCTGCTGGGGACTGCTCGCGCGGTTGATCGATCGGTTCGGGACGACCGATTGGGGGCGAATCTTCGCCGTCGGCTTCGTTTGTTTCGGGACCTTCATGTCGACGTTCGCCGTTACGCTGAACAACCATTTGCCGGGAGTTGTTTCCGTAACGATTGCATTGTACTGCGCGGTTCGGATCCTCTTCGACGACGAACGGCGATTGCGGTATTATTTTCTCGCCGGGGTGTTCGGCGCGTTTGCCGTGGTTTGCGAGTTGCCGGCGCTTTCGTTTTGCGTTTTCCTCGGGGCGCTGTTAGTTTGGGGGACGCGCTGCGCGGCTAAAACGCAAGCGAGTATCGAAACAAATACATGGAAGCCGGTTTTGTTCGGATTTTTACCGGGATCGTTGATTGTCGCGGCCGCTTTTTTTGTGACGAATTATGTCGCCCACCAGACGCTTGCTCCGGCGTACAGTCAGAAAGCATGGTACAGCTATACTTACGAACGGGAAGGACGCGTCCGGGAGAGTTATTGGGACAACCGCGTCGGCATCGACAACGGCGAGCCGTCCCAGTTAACGTACATGTTGCACACGACGGTCGGACACCACGGCGTTTTTTCGTTGACGCCGGTCTGGCTGCTGAGTTTCGCCGGACTCGGAATCTGGTTGTCCAGCGTTTTCGACCGCCGTTACAGATTTCTCGCCTTGACGATCCTCGCGACGAGCGTGATCGTGTACGTTTTTTATCTCGTTCGACCGCAGGTCGACCGAAATTACGGCGGAATGTGCAGCGGTCTGCGCTGGATGTTCTGGTTCATTCCGCTGTGGAGCGTTCCGCTCGTCTCGGTAACCGACCGCTTGGGCCGTTTCGCCGCCGGTCGCGGATTCTGCCTGCTGCTACTCGCAGCGTCCGTCGTTTCCGTCGTTTATCCGTGGAATCCCTGGTCTCAACCCTGGATTTACCAGTTCATGGTCTGGATGGGTTGGCCGGTGCTGGGAAGTTGAGACGCCGGCGTACCGGCTAAATGAAGGATCCGGCGTACCGGCTAAATGAATCATGAAGCGAAAAGACTTTGGAATCGCGTGTCCCGGAAGAGTTCGTCCTCCGAGGTCGGCGTGATGTCGAGCAGCTTTTCGATCAGGGCGTCCGGCGTGAGACCTTCGCTCTCGGCAAGGAAACTCATCACGAGCCGATGTCGCAACACGGGTTTCGCCAAGGCCTTGATATCCTCGCAGGTTACGTGACCGCGGCCGTTGAGCAGCGCCCGAGCCTTGCCGCCGAGGATCAAAAACTGAACGGCTCGCGGACCGGCTCCCCACGAAACATATTCCTTGACGATCTCGGGAATTCCCTTGCGTTGGTCGACGCGGGTTTGCCGGACCAAAGCCAACGCGTAGCGCATGACGTGGTCGCCGGCGGGAACCTGTCGGACGATTTTTTGTAACTCGGTGATTTCCTCCGTTTCGAGCACCGCCTGAATGTCGTCGGCTTCCATCGCCGTCGTCTTGCGGACGACTTCGAATTCCTCGTCGAAGCTCGGATATTTGACGAACACCTTGAACATGAAACGGTCCTGTTGCGCTTCGGGCAGCGGATAGGTTCCTTCCTGTTCGATCGGATTTTGTGTTGCGAGAACGAAAAACGGCTCCGGTAAAACATGTCGGTTGCGGCCGACAGTCACGCGGTGTTCCTGCATCGCTTCGAGCAGGGCGGACTGCGTCTTCGGCGGCGTCCGGTTGATTTCGTCGGCGAGAATCATGTTGGCGAAGAGCGGTCCTTCGAGGAAACGGTAATCCCGGCTGCCGGTGCTCCGGTTTTCCTCGATGATATCGATTCCCGTAATGTCGGCGGGCATCAGGTCCGGCGTGAACTGGATGCGGCTGAATTTGAGGTCCAATGTCCGCGCCAGCGTGCTGACCATCAAGGTCTTCGCCAGACCGGGGACGCCTTCCAACAGGCAATGTCCGCGGCAGAATACCGAGATCAGCAACTCCTCGATCACCTCGGTTTGACCGACAATTACCTGGGCGAGTTGGTCGAGAACTTTTTCCTTTGCGTCACGGAGTTTTGAAATGATGGCGTCGTTGGACATGGTATTTTTCGTAAATTAATTGCGTATCGTAATGTCGGTTGCAGACGCGCTTCGCGGCAAAACGCAAGCGGGACGCGGGGCGCGTCCGATGTTTCGGGCGAAGCGAGGGATTTTTTCGCGCGTTCGACAAGCGGAGCGGCCCAGTCGCGGTCCCGGTACAGTTCGATGAGGCCGCGACGGATTTCGTCGGCACGCTTCGGGTTTTCGCTTTGGATTCGCTCAGCGTCGTTCAAGCGGGTTTCGAGTTTTTTGACGAGGTCGTTTTTAATCGTCGCGAATTCCGTTTCGAGTTTCTTCAAGCGGCGGCGGGCCAACTCGACGCAGCGTTCATTTTCGGTGGAAAGACGCCGGTTGACGGAAAAATCGTCGTGTGTTCGGTGCGAGTCGACATCGAACAGGTCGACGAGCGCCTGGAGCTTGAGCATCTCTTTTTCCGGATCGGTGCGCGAATACGAAATCGCTTCGAGATAGGCCCATTCCGCCGGGCCGAGCGCGGAAGGTTTCGAAAACGCCTGCCGCCGCAGCAATTTCTGCTCCTTGTCGGCAAGATCCAGTTCGTCCTTGTAATCGCGCACGATATCCGCTTTCGGATGCTGCGAATACAAGTTGAGGAAGGAATCGATGTCCCGCTCCGCTTGCCGCAACGAAGGGACGGAATAGTCACCGGAATCGTCTTCCCGGACGATTTCCTTGATTCTCGCGAACAACTCCTCGGCGGGAACCGGTTGCAAGAGATAATAAATCAATAATCCTGTCAACACCAAACAGATCGACGTCAAGATCGTTTGGAGCGACATCGGACGAGTCGTGGGCCGGGATCCCTCACCGAAACCTCCCAGATCATCGTCGCTGACGGACACGAACCGGGTTGTGCCGTGCGACGATTTTTCCACGTCGACCGCAGCCGGTTTGTTCGTTTCGTCCGACGAGCTTCGCTTCGCGACGGGCGCCTTCGATCCGACGCTTTCGGGAATCGGCAGGGAGGGTCCCGTCAAAAACGGGGCCGACGACACGCTTTCCGGTCGCTTTTCGGCGTCTTTTGAAACGGGGTCCGGCGTTTGGCGATTCGTCCATTCCGTCGCTTTGTCCCGCTCTGCGTTCGCCACGGGTTCCAAAACGTCGTCGACCGGCGGATCGACGCTTCGGTACAGCGCCTCGAAAGATTCCTGTTCCGGGATCGGTTCGTCCTTGGCGCGACGAAATCCCGTCTGGTTTTCCCAGACGATTTCACCGTGGCGGATCGGCGAGCCGAACGGCGTTCCCGGAGAAAATCTCGTCGGCGAACCGACATCGTCCGTTCGTTTGGCCCATTTTTTCGTTCCCGGCAACGACTTTTTCTGGTTCGAGTCGATCGAAGAATCGATCTCATCGACCATTGGGAGCGGCGACGGATTGTCCCGGGCGGCAATTTCAACCGGCGACGGAATTCCACGTCGTCGAAACTCCTGATTCAAAAATTCCGCGTGTTCCTCGACATCGGACAATTCGAAATCATCCGAGGAACCCGAAAACCGCGAGTTCTTGGCGGGATTCCCAAACGACTTTTCCAACAAATCGTCCGCCTCTTCGGCTGTCGAGGCAATGATTGTTTCCTCTTGAAGAACAATCGGCTTTTTCAAATCGACGTCGTCAAAACGCTCGTCGCGGACGATTCCTCCCAGGTCGATGATTCCCCCTTCGGCGACGACTCCCCGGGCTCGCCCGACTCTTTCCGGCAAGTCGTCGTCTGGAAGGGAAATCGCTCCCAACGAGGCCGGCGGAAGCACGTTGTCGTCGCCGACGGGCCGTACGAGGATTTTTTCCGGCGGTCCGACCAAGGCTTGAAGCAACGATTGGAATCGCTTTCCTGCCATGTAGGCGTTGTTCGGCCGGTCTTCCTGCTTCGGTTTCAACAGGTCGAGGATAATCGCCTCCAACTCATCGGGGACGTCCAGTCGACTGGCTCGGATCGGATCCGGCGTGTTGTTTTGGTGCTTTCGGAGAATTTCGCCGAGACTTTTTGCCGAAAAGGGCGGTTTGCCGACGAGAATCGCATAAAGAACGGCTCCCAATGAATAGAGATCGGAACGAGGACCGACCGGATTCGCCAGAGCCTGCTCCGGCGACATGTATTCGAGGGTTCCGACGACGGAGTTGGCGTTCGTCAGGCGGTCGCCGTCGAAAAGCTGCGCGATGCCGTAGTCGGACAACTTCGTCGTTCCGTGTTGCTCCAACAGGATGTTCGCCGGTTTGATATCCCGATGCGTGATGCCCCGATCGTGAGCGTGTTTCAGGGCGGAACACATTTCGAGGCCGATTTTCGCGGCTTCGGACCAATCGAAAACGCGCCGCTTCTTCATCTCCTGCTGCAGACTCGGTCCGTCGACCAATTCCATGACGTAGTAGAGCAGTCCCTGCTCTTCGCCGAAGCCGTAAAGCCGAACGATGTTCGGATGCCGCAACCGTTTGAGCGTATCGATTTCCGCTTCGAAACGGAGCCGTAACTCCTCATCGTCTTCGAGCATCGTCAAGAGCACCTTGACGGCGGCGGTCTCACCGGTCTCGACGTGGACGCCTTCGTAGACGGCTCCCATGCCACCGCGTCCGAGAACGCGTTCGATCCGAAAGGGTCCGAGTTGCTCTGGTTGCATGGCGGCAAAAGTTGGAGATTGACAATTATTCAAAGTCCATCATACCACAAAGGGGAAAGCGGCGAAAGAGTAAGACTTCGTCCGAAAGTTTCCTCTCCGTTTGGCGACCCGGTTGCGTTTCAGCCGCAAAGCGCCTACGGCTTGAATCGTCGTTCCAGCGGCGTTTCCCGAATCACAGCGGCAAAAGTTTCGGCGTCCAGCGAACGCGGATCGATGCCGTTCGGTTCCGGAACGGGCCGGTTCCAGGGACAGACATTCTGGCAGGTATCGCAGCCGAAGAACCGATCGCCGAGTTTTTCGATTATTTCCAACGGAATTTCGCCGCGATGCTCAATGGTCCAGTAATTCAGGCAACGGCGGGCGTCGAGAACATACGGCTCGACGAGGGCGCCGGTCGGACAGGCGTCCAGGCAACGTCGGCAATTCTTGCATGGATCGGATTCGTCCGGCTTCGGATCAACGGACCAATTTTCCGTCGAAAGCAGAGCCGCGAGGAAAAACGTTGAACCGAGTTGCGGATGGATGAGCATCGTGTTCTTGCCGATTCGACCGAGTCCGGCGTCAACGGCAAACTGACGCTCCAACAGCGGAGCCGTGTCGACGACGCCACGGCAACGGGCTTCGGAAAAAAGCTCTCGATGAGTTGCCGCAAGTTGTCGAAGCCGTTCCCGGATCCAGGCGTGATAATCTTTTCCCCTTGCATATCGGGCGACGCCCCGGAGCGGCGGTCGGAGCGGCGAGTCGGCGAGAACTCGATCGTAGGATACGCCGAGCATCAGGATCGAACGGACGTTTTCCAACACGAATTTCGGATGCGATCGGGCCTCGCAACGGTCGGCGAGGTAATTCATTCCGGCGTGCTTTCCGGTAGCGATCCAGTCTTCGAAGCGGCCAAGCGTCTCCGGTTGCCGGGCGACGGCGACGCCGACCAATTCGAAACCGAGAGCGAACGCCGCTTGTTTGAGATCGTCCAACACGGTAAAAACAGGGAACGGAGCGACAACCGCTTGCGTTTGAACCGCAACGCGTGAAACGAATTTCCAGAACGAAGCGTTGAAAATAGGGTAAAATCGTCTCTTTGTCAAGATTTTTTGGAAAAACCCGTTGGTTGAACGTCTTATCCGTACCATGTCCGACGAACGCCGTGATATTGTCGAGCAGCTCCTTGTCGAACACCGACGGGGACTCGTTCTCTTTGCCCGGCAATGGAGCGGCGAGGCGGCGGAAGACGTCGTCCAGGACGCCTTCGTCAAATTATTGAACGAGGAAGAACTTCCCGAGTCGCCGAAAGCGTGGTTGTACCACGTCGTCCGAAACGCAGCGATCGACCGACAACGCCGTGAAAACCGACGGCGGCCGCTCGACGATTGGTTCGAACCTGTTCAGGAAAAGAAAGAAAAACCGTTCGACGGCGAAGAGTTGACGAAAGCTCTGGAATCGTTGGACGCCGGAATTCGGGAGATTGTCGTCGCGAAAATTTGGGGAGAGTTGCCGTTTCGTGAAATCGCCGAACTGACGGGGCGTCCGATCAGCTCGGTGCATCTCGACTACCAACGCGGCCTCGACCGGCTGCGAAATATTTTGAAAAACGATGAGCACTGAATTCGAGAAAAAATTAGCGGCGATGCAACCGAAATTGTTGCGCAATATCAATATTAAAGAGCCGGGGATGAAGTCTGTACTCAGACGCAATCCCCGGGTAGGCGAACCCACTTGGCGTTACGCAATCGTCGGTCTGTCTGGATTTTTTCTTGGCGTTATCGCAACGTATTTCGCGATGCAACCCGAAGTCGAAACGCCGCCGACGGTTGCGGACCGAATCGTGGTGCTGCCGCTGGACGAAAACACGATCAGTACACTAAGGCGTCCTGCCGACTTGGCGAGAATCAAACCGTTGACCGTTTCCGTGCAACAGTCCGAAACGCCGCGAATTCTGACGCCGTTGTCGTACGCGCAAGAGCCGGGGGTGTAGGCGGTACTCCGCCGTAGCCCCCGGATGGTCGACCTTTTCGAAACCGCCACGTATCCGGGGGCTACGGCGAGTACGCCTACACC